>NZ_JBVJMN010000002.1:0-275459 GCF_055584185.1 Streptomyces sp. NPDC104202
CTACGGTGTTGGTTGGGGGGGTGGGGGGGCACAAAAAACAACGCGGGGGGCCGGGGGGTTTCCCCCCCCCCCCCCCCCGCTGCGGAACGGCCGGTGTCAGGCGTCGACCTTCGCCATGACCTCGTCGCTGACGTCGAAGTTGGCGAAGACGTTCTGCACGTCATCGCTGTCCTCCAGCGCGTCGATCAGCTTGAAGATCTTGCGCGCGCCCTCTTCGTCCAGCTCGACCTGCATGGTCGGGACGAAGCTCGACTCGGCGGAGTCGTAGTCGATGCCGGCCTCCTGGAGGGCGGTGCGGACCGCGACCAGGTCGGTGGCCTCGCTGATGATCTCGAAGGACTCGCCGAGGTCGTTGACCTCCTCGGCGCCGGCCTCGAGCACCGACTCCAGCACGTCGTCCTCGGACAGCTCGCCCTTGGGGAGCACGATGACGCCCTTGCGGTTGAACAGGTACGAGACCGAACCCGGGTCGGCCATGGAGCCGCCGTTGCGGGTCATGGCCACGCGCACGTCGGAGGCGGCGCGGTTGCGGTTGTCGGTGAGGCACTCGATGAGCACCGCGACGCCGTTCGGGCCGTAGCCCTCGTACATGATCGTCTCGTAGTCGGCGCCGCCGGCCTCGAGACCCGCACCGCGCTTGAGCGCGGAGTCGATGTTCTTGTTCGGGACCGACTGCTTCTTCGCCTTCTGCACGGCGTCGAAGAGCGTCGGGTTGCCGTCGAGGTCGGCCCCGCCGGTGCGGGCCGCGACCTCGATGTTCTTGATCAGCTTCGCGAAGAGCTTGCCGCGCTTGGCGTCGATCACGGCCTTCTTGTGCTTCGTCGTAGCCCATTTAGAGTGGCCGGACATCTGCCTGTCTCCTTCGCGTAACCCATTTCTGAACGAACCCCAGAGATCCTACCGGGATCGGATCAGCCCGCCGCGCGCACCATGTCGACGAACAGGGCGTGGATGCGGTGATCCCCGGTGAGCTCCGGGTGGAACGAGGTGGCGAGGGCGGCACCCTGGCGCACGGCCACGATGTGGCCCCCGTGCTCCGCGAGCACCTCGACCTCGGCGCCGACGGACTCCACCCACGGGGCGCGGATGAAGACGCCCTCGACGGGGCCGTCCTCGATGCCCGTGACGGTGACGCCGGCCTCGAACGACTCGTTCTGGCGCCCGAAGGCGTTGCGGCGGACGATCATGTCGATGCCGCCGAAGGTCTCCTGGCCCGAGCGCGGGTCGAGGATCTTCTCGGCGAGCATGATCAGACCGGCGCAGGTGCCGTAGACCGGCATGCCCGCGGCGATGCGCTCGCGCAGCGGCTCCATCAGGCCGAACAGCTCGGCCAGCTTGGAGATGGTGGTGGACTCACCACCGGGGATGACCAGGCCGTCGACCTCGGCGAGCTCCTCGGGGCGCCTCACCGGCCTGGCCACGGCGTCCGCCGCGGCCAGGGCGATCAGGTGCTCCCGTACGTCGCCCTGGAGAGCCAGGACACCAATGACGGGAGAGGGGTTCATCGGTGCTTACCAGCCCCGGTTGGCGTAGCGCTCGGACTCGGGGAGGGTGTCGCAGTTGATGCCGACCATGGCCTCGCCCAGGTTGCGGGAGGCGTCCGCGATGATCTTCGGGTCGTCGTAGAAGGTGGTGGCCTTCACGATGGCGGCGGCGCGCTTGGCCGGGTCGCCCGACTTGAAGATGCCGGAGCCGACGAAGACGCCCTCGGCGCCGAGCTGGCGCATGAGCGCGGCGTCGGCCGGGGTGGCGACGCCACCGGCGGAGAACAGCACGACCGGCAGCTTGCCGAGCTCGGCGACCTCCTTGACGAGCTCGTACGGGGCGCGCAGGTCCTTGGCGGCGGCGAACAGCTCGTTGTTGTCGAAACCGCGCAGCTTCGCGATCTCGTTCTTGATCTGGCGCAGGTGGCGGACGGCCTCGACGACGTTGCCGGTGCCGGCCTCGCCCTTCGAGCGGATCATGGCCGCGCCCTCGGCGATGCGGCGCAGGGCCTCGCCCAGGTTGGTGGCGCCACAGACGAAGGGGGTCGTGAAGGCCCACTTGTCGGAGTGGTTGACCTCGTCGGCCGGGGTCAGGACCTCGGACTCGTCGATGTAGTCGACGCCGAGGGACTGCAGGACCTGCGCCTCGACGAAGTGGCCGATGCGGGACTTGGCCATGACCGGGATCGACACCGCGCCGATGATCTCCTCGATCATGTTCGGGTCGGACATGCGGGCCACGCCGCCGTCCTTGCGGATGTCCGCGGGGACCCGCTCCAGGGCCATGACGGCCACGGCGCCGGCGTCCTCGGCGATCTTCGCCTGCTCGGCGTTGACCACGTCCATGATCACGCCGCCCTTGAGCTGCTCGGCCATGCCGCGCTTCACACGGGCGGTGCCGGTCTCGGGGGACTGGGGGGAGGGGGAAGGCGTGGTGGACACAAGTACCTCACTCGTGACAACGGCGATTGACGACAAGAGTGAGGAAACAGTCCACCCAGGGTCCACAGCAAGGGCCAATGTGGACCCGGTGGATCGTTTTCGCAGGTTACGGCAGGTCAGGCCGGACGATCGGCAAGCGCCACCGGCGGCTCGTCGTCCATTTCGAAGGCCAACGGGAAAGGCGCGTGGCCCGCGAGCCGGAACCAGCGGACCGTGCGGTGACGGCGCAGCGCCCGCGCCGCCCGCACGGCGTCGTTGTGGAACCGGCGCGCCATCGGCACCCTGCGCACGGCCTGCGCGAGCTCGCCCGCGGCCTCCTCGCCGCCCGGCGCCGCCCGTACGAGCTCCACCTGCTCGGGCTCCCCGAACACCGCCCGGAGCGCCTGGCTCAGCTCGCTCTCCGCCACCTCCCGGTGGTCCTCCTCCGCCTGCCGGGCCGCGTGCGCCGCCTCGTACAGCACGATCGACGCCGCCGGGTCGAGCACCCCCGAGGTGGCCAGCTCCTGCGTGACCGAGGCCCGGCGCAGCAGCTGCGCGTCCAGGGCCGCGCGGGCCGCGTCGATGCGCGAGTGCAGCCGGTCCAGCCGCCCGGCGGTCCAGCTGAGATAGACGCCGATGAGGATCAGCGCGACGACGGTCCAGATCAGGGTTTCGGTCACGGGCGCACAGGCTACCGGGGCGGCGGCAGCGTCCCCTCCCACAGGTCGTGGTCGTGCGCGAACAGGACGCGCACCGGCCGCCCGTCCGCGAGCTCCGCGAGACGGCCGGCCCACGGCGGGTACGGCGCCCCGAACGCGCGGGCGACGTCGCACGCCTGCCCCGCCAGCACCGTCAGCCGGTCACCGTGGTCGACCACCAGCGACTGGTGGCCCTCCGTGTGCCCCGGCGTCGGCACGATCCGCAGCCCCGGGGCGATCACGTACTCCCCGTCCAGTTCCTCGTACCGCACCCCGTCGAGCAGCGCGTCGATCGTGTACCCGCCCTCCCGCGCCACCGCCAGCTCGCGCCGCTGGACCAGCACCGGCGTCTCCGGAAACCCCTGGTTGCCGCCGATGTGGTCGAAGTGCAGATGGCAGTTCACCACCAGGTCGACGTCCTTCGGTCCCACCGGCAGGCTCCGGCGCACCGGGCCGTAGTGCGCGTCCGTCTCCGGCGAGCCGGTGCCGATGCCCGTGTCGAACACGAGCCGCACGTCGTCGTGGCGCACGACGTAGCCCAGTACCGGCTCCACGCGGGCGTGGGGGCCGCCCCACTCCTCCGCCGGCCTCGTCAACGATCCCAGTCCCACCCGCCTGATCCACCCCATCCCCCCACCCTGCCCCTCCCCCACGGCCCCGGCCCTCCCTCCCGCCCACGGCGAACACGGCCCCGGCCGGCGCCGTCGCGGGTACGGGTGGGGTGGGCGTGTGGTGGGCCGCCGCCCGTTGTGGGCAACTGTCCCGCGGGGCAGTCGCCCACACGGCGGGTGGGACGGTCCGGCCGGGCCGAGGCCACCCCGCCGGGCCGCGAGCACGGCCGGGCGGGCCACACGCCGGGCCCGGGTCCGGGGGGTTACAGGCCCAGGCGGGCTCGGAGGCCGCCGACGCGTTCGTCGGTGTCGACGGCGGCCGCGCCGTCGGTGACGGTCTCGTAGACGGCGAGGATGTCGGCGCCGACGGTGGACCAGTCGAAGCGGCGGACGTGGGCGGAGCCGCGGGCGCTGAGCTCGGCGCGACGGGGGGCGTCGGCGAGGAGGCGGACGGCGGCCTCGGCGAGGGCGTCGGCGTCCTCGTTGGCGAAGAGCTCGCCGGCGCCGCCCTGGTCGAGGACCTGGGCGAAGGCGTCGAGGTCGGCGGCGAGGACGGGCGCGCCCGCGGACATCGCCTCGACGAGGATGATGCCGAAGCTCTCGCCGCCGGTGTTGGGCGCCACGTACACGTCGACACTGCGCAGCAGCCGCGCCTTGTCCTCGTCGCTGACCATGCCGAGGAACTCGACGCGCGAGCGCATCTCGGGCGGCAGCGAGGCGACGGCCTCCTCCTCGTCCCCGCGGCCGGCGACGAGGAGCCGGGTGCCGGGGCGTTCGGTGAGGATGCGGGGCAGGGCGCGCATGAGGACGGGCAGGCCCTTCCTCGGTTCGTCGATGCGGCCGATGAAGCCGAGGGTCTCGCCCTGCCACTCCTTCTTGGGCTCGGCGCGGGCGAAGAAGTCCACGTCGACACCGTTGGGGATGAGGACGGCGTCGCC
This sequence comes from Streptomyces sp. NPDC104202, assembly GCF_055584185.1. Lineage (NCBI taxonomy): Bacteria > Bacillati > Actinomycetota > Actinomycetes > Kitasatosporales > Streptomycetaceae > Streptomyces > Streptomyces sp. NPDC104202. Next base: position 4,653 of record NZ_JBVJMN010000002.1, read on the forward strand.
GCCGAGGTGCTCGACGAGCGTGCGGCGGGCGTACTCGCTGACCGCGATGCGGGCGCTGATCTTCTCCAGGGCGGGCTGGAGGATCGGGTAGGCGGCGATCATGGCCCGCGAGCGCGGGTTGGAGGTGTGGAAGGTGGCGACGATCGGGCCCTGGGCGGCCCAGCAGGTGAGCAGGCCCAGGGAGGGCGAGGTCGGCTCGTGGATGTGGACGACGTCGAAGGTGCCGTCGTGGAGCCAGCGCCGGACCCGCGCGGCGGAGAGGAATCCGAAGTTCAGCCGGGCCACCGAGCCGTTGTAGGGCACGGGGACGGCCCGTCCGGCGGAGACCACGTACGGGGGGAGCGGCGTCTCGTCGTCGGCGGGCGCCAGGACGGAGACGTCGTGTCCGAGCCGGATGAGGTGCTCCGCCAGGTCGCGGATGTGGAACTGGACGCCGCCCGGCACGTCCCACGAGTACGGGCAGACGATCCCGATCTTCACTTCTTCCGCTCCTCCCCACGCTCCGGGGAGACCCCGGGCTCCACGGCGGTCTCACGGCCCGCCCCGACCGTCTGCCCCGGCTCCGGGGCCGCAGTCCCGTCGGGCGCGGCCGCACCGGTCGCCGGGTCGCCGGCGGCCGGCTCCCGTTCGTCGAGGTCCGCGAGCCAGAGCCGCTGGAGCATGTGCCAGTCCTCGGGGTGGTCCGCGATGCCGGCGGCGAAGGCGTCGGCGAGCTGCTGGGTCATCACGGTGGTCTTCTCGGCCCGGGAGCCGGACTCGGGGACGTCGACGGGCGGGTGGATCCGTCCGTGCATGACCCGGTCGTCGTCGTACCAGAGGGTCACGGGCAGCAGGAGCGCGCCCGTCTGCTGGGCGAGGATGGCGGGACCGGCCGGCATGCGGGCGGTGTCGCCGAAGAAGGTGACCTCGGTGCCGGAGGCGGAGAGGTCGCGGTCGGCGACCAGGCAGACCAGGCCGCCGGCCCGCAGGCGGCGGGCGAGGGTGCCGAAGGCGGATCCGCCGGTGTGCGGCAGGACCTCCATGCCGAGGGACTCGCGGTAGGCGACGAAGCGGTCGTAGAGCGACTCGGGCTTGAGCCGCTCGGCGACGGTGGTGAAGGGGACGCCGAGCGAACGGGTCACCCAGACGCCCGCGAGGTCCCAGTTGGCCAGGTGCGGCAGGGCGAGGACGACTCCGCGCCCGGCGGCGAGACCGTCCTTCAGGTAGTGGGCGTCCTTGATGTCGACGTCCCGCTCGACCCGCTCCCTGCTCCAGGTCGGCAGCCGGAACGACTCCATCCAGTAGCGCATGTACGAGCGCATGCCGGCCTGCGAGAGCTCGGCGAGCCGCTCGGGGGTGGCGTCCGGCACCACGCGCGCGAGGTTGGACTCCAGCCGCAGGACGCTCTTGCCGCGGCGCTTCCACGCCAGGTCGGCGATCCGCCTCCCGAGGCCGGTGGCGACCGGTTCCGGCAGCTTCTTCACCGTCGCCCAGCCGAGGCCGTACACCCCGTCGCTGAGCCGGTCCTTCAGCGTGCTCACGATGCCGCCCCGCCGCCCTGGGCCGCGGCGGCGTCCGCCTCGGCCGATTCCCGTCGTACCGTCACCACGCGCTGCCCCAGGGTCACCGCGCTGCCGGCCGCCACGATCCACAGGGCGATCGGGAGCAGCACCTGGACGCCGGGCACGCCGAAGGCGTGGAGGCCGGCGAGACCGGCGGCGACCAGGGAGATGACGAGCCGCTCGGCGCGTTCGATCAGACCGTTGACCGCGACCGGCAGGCCGATCGATTCTCCACGGGCCTTGGTGTACGAGACGACCTGGCCGCTGGCGAGACAGAAGATCGCGACGGCGCAGAGCACGTTGTCGTCGCCGGTGCCCGCGTACCAGAGGGCGAAGCCGCCGAAGATCGCGCCGTCGGCGACGCGGTCGAGCGTCGAGTCGAGGAAGGCGCCCCAGCGGCTGGAGATCCCCGCCTGCCGGGCCATGTTGCCGTCGACGAGGTCGGAGAAGACGAAGAGCGTGATCACGATGGTGCCCCAGAAGAACTCCCCGCGCGGGAAGAAGATCAGGGCACCGGCCATCACCCCCGCCGTGCCGATGAGCGTGACCGCGTCGGGGCTGACGCCGCGGCGGAGCAGAAACGCGGCGAACGGGGTGAGGACACGCGTGAAAAAGGCACGCGCGTACTTGTTCAGCATGGCCTTCCCGAGGTTCGGTGGGCCGCGCGGCCCCTGCGACCACCGGCCCGCTTATCGTAGCCACGCGCGTCGCGCCCACGTGGCGGGCACCCGCCCCGCCGCGTCGAGGTCCCCCGCCGGGCCCGGCGGTGTACGACGTATGGACGCGTCCGGGCGGCGGTGCAAAGCTCGAAGGACCACCGCGGGCATCGCCGGAGCCGTACCGCGACAGGCCACTCCCCCGCGCCCGCGCCCCGCCGCATCGTGCGAGCAGTCGGGAGGAACACGTCATGGGTGAGAAGGGGAACACGGCCGCCGGAGCCGCCGGCAGGGCGCCGGCGGCCGACCGGCCCCAGGCCGTGCGGAACGTGGTGCTGGTCGGCCACAGCGGATCGGGGAAGACGACCCTGGTCGAGGCGCTCGCGCAGACCGCCGGGGCGGTGAACCGGCCCGGACGCGTCGAGGACGGCGCCACTGTCTCCGACTACGACGAGATCGAGCACCGCCAGCACCGCTCCGTCCAGCTGTCCCTCGTGCCGGTCGGCTGGGACGGCTACAAGATCAATCTGCTCGACACCCCCGGATACGCCGACTTCGTCGGGGAGCTGAGGGCCGGTCTGCGCGCGGCGGACGCGGCCCTCTTCGTCGTCTCGGCCGCCCAGGAGGCGGACGCCGTCGCCGCCTCCACCCGGATGATCTGGGAGGAGTGCGCGGCCGTCGGCATGCCCCGCGCCATCGTCGTCACCCACCTCGACACCGCCCGCACCGACTTCACCGAGCTCACCGCGGTCTGCGCCGGTCTCTTCGGCCGCGACGACCCGGACGCCGTCCTGCCGCTGTACCTGCCGGTGCGCGGCCGGGAGGGGGCCGACGGGCACGCGCCCGCGACCGGTCTGGTCGGCCTGCTCTCGGAGCGGATCTTCGACTACTCGACCGGCGTCCGGCGGGAGGAGCCGCCGGACGAGGGCCAGCGGGAGCTGATCGCGCAGGCCCGCGCCCGGCTCATCGAGGGGATCATCGCCGAGAGCGAGGACGAGACCCTCATGGACCGCTATCTGGGCGGCGAGGAGATCGACCGGAAGACACTCGTGGACGACCTGGAGAAGGCCGTCGCCCGGGGCTCCTTCCATCCGGTGCTCGCGGCCGCGCCCGCCGTCGACGGCGGCACGCAGGGACTCGGCACCCTGGAGCTCCTGGAGCTGATCACCGGCGGCTTCCCCTCGCCGCTGGAGCACGAGCCCCCCGCCGTGACGACGCCCGACGGCCGGCCCCGCCCGCCGGTCGTCTGCGACCCCGACGGCCCGCTGGTCGCCGAGGTCGTCAAGACCGCGGCCGACCCCTATGTGGGCAGGATCTCCCTGGTCAGGGTCTTCTCGGGGACCCTGCGTCCGGACGAGACCGTGCACGTCTCGGGGCACGGCCTCGCGGACCGCGGGCACGAGGACCACGACGTCGACGAGCGGATCGGCGGGCTGACCTCGCCCTTCGGCAAGCAGCAGCGCCCGCAGGCGCACTGCATCGCGGGGGACCTCGCCTGTGTGGCGCGGCTGGGCCGCGCCGAGACCGGCGACACGATCTCCGCCAAGGACGACCCGCTCCTGATGCAGCCCTGGAGCATGCCGGAGCCGCTCCTCCCGCTGGCCGTCGAGGCCCACAGCAAGGCCGACGAGGACCGGCTGTCGCAGGGGTTGGCACGGCTGGTCGCCGAGGACCCGACGCTGCGGCTCGAACAGAACCAGGACACCCGCCAGGTGGTGCTGTGGTGCCTGGGCGAGGCGCACCAGGACGTCGTCCTGGAGCGCCTGCGGGGCCGGTACGGCGTCCAGGTCGACGCCGTGCCGTACAGGGTGGCGCTGCGGGAGACCTTCGGCGCGCCCTCGGCCGGCCGGGGCCGGCACGTGAAGCAGTCCGGCGGGCACGGCCAGTACGCGATCTGCGAGATCGAGGTGGAGCCGCTGCCGCCGGGCAGCGGGATCGAGTTCGTCGACAAGGTGGTGGGCGGCGCGGTCCCGCGCCACTTCGTCCCGTCCGTCGAGAAGGGCATCCGGGCCCAGGCCGCCCGGGGCGTCGCCGCGGGGTACCCGCTCGTCGACATCCGGGTCACGCTGCGGGACGGCAAGGCCCACTCCGTGGACTCCTCGGACGCCGCCTTCCAGACCGCCGGTGCGCTCGCGCTGCGGGAGGCGGCCGCCGAGGTGCCGGTCCATCTCCTGGAGCCGGTCGCCGAGGTCGAGGTCATGGTCCCCGACGAGTACGTCGGCCCGGTCATGAGCGATCTGTCCGGGCGGCGCGGCCGGGTGGTCGGCACCGACCAGGCCGGGCCCGGGCGGACCGTGGTGCGCGCCGAGGTGCCGGAGATGGAGATCGGCCGGTACGCGATCGACCTGCGGTCCGTGTCGCACGGCACCGGCCGGTTCGACCGCGCGTACGCCCGTCACGAGCCGATGCCGCCGCACCTCGCCGAGCGGATGCGCGAACGGGCCGCCTAGGTCGTCTGACGGGCCGACAGCGGGCGCCGGTGGTCCCGGAGTCCGGGACGGCCGGCGTCCGCAGGCGGTCGCACTGCGGAGGCGGGCCGGGCATGGAGGACCGGCCACGCTCCGGGGCGGGTGGCGTCCGGCCGCCACTCCGTGCGCCGGGGCGGGCGGCATTCGGACGACCCTCCGCACTCCGGTGACGCAGCGGTCGCCGCCCGGTTACGCTGTGGTGCCCAGCTCAGAAGGTGTGCGGGGCGCGGCAGTTGGGAACAGCCCGCACAGGTACTCGCACGCGATGGGGGCGGCAGTGGCGATCGACGGATTCGGACCCGGGGCACAGATTCCCCTCCAGGGCTCCGGCAGCGGTACGGGGGCGACGAACGCGCTCGCCTCCGCCGCGTACCGGGACAGCCCCCTGAGCACGATCAAGGAAGCGGACAACGACCTCTACAAGACCACGGTCAAGGAGGGGAAGTGGGGGCTCTTCAGCCCCGACCTCGGCGAGGCGTTCTCCCGCGCGGTGCAGGTGCGGATGCTCGGCGGTGCCCGCAAGGCGCTGATCCAGTCCTTCGGGGCCGAGCCGCAGCCGGTCGTCGAGCACTGCCTGGCCGCCACCCATCTGCGCCGGCAGCGCGACGTCAAGCTGACCCTGGTCACCCTGGTCTGCGGTGTGCTCTTCCTGCCCGGCCTGCTGCTCTGGCTCGGCGTCATCCAGCTCCGCCGCCTCGTGGCCGGTGTCGACAACAAGCGCCACAGCGCCATCGGCACGGCCCTGCTCTGGGCGGCCGGGATCTTCGCCGCGCTCGTGCTGGTGAAGCTGCCGCTGAACGGGATCCTGCCGAACTACCTGCGCCTGATGGTCGTGGCCCCGGTGATCGGCTGGTATCTGGCGAGCCGGATCTGCCTGAACGCCGCCGTCGACCTGCGGGCGCGCTGGACCGGTCTGCTGGGCGGCGGCGGGGTCGGCCCGCACGTCCCGAAGTCGGTCCCCCAGGATCCGGGCGAGAAGTCCGCGGAGGCGCTGCGGGTGAACCTGGAGAAGCTCTCGGCGGAGCAGCAGTCCAACATCGTCTTCTACGCCGGGACCAAGGGCATCCTGGGCCTCGGCACCCGCTGGGGCAGCTGGACGCTGGCGGAGGAGCTGGTCGCCCGGTCCGGCCGCGAGCTGCACGCCTTTCGCGCCTGGGACGTCGTCCGCAAGATCCACGACGAGCTGACGCTCCTGGAGCGCGGCTCGCTGAAGACCGGCTTCCCGAAGCCGACCGTCAAGCACTGGATCGTCGCCCCGGTCGGCGAGGGCGCCGACGAGGTCACCCGCCCGTCGGGCGACAACATCGTGCACTACCAGGTCAAGCCGCACGAGATACAGCGCATCTGCAACGACCAGCAGTTCGGCGCGGGCAACCGCCATTACCTGGGCGTGCAGTTCACGCTCTGGGACGGCAACCTCGTCCTCACGATGATGGTCACCGTCACCTCGCTCCACCACACGCTGCGGATCGAGGTGACCGGACACGCGCTCGGCCCCGTCCACGGCCTGTTCACCACGAAGCCGAAGGCGAAGACCAGGGAGGTCTCCAAGACCGTCCGGTTCTGGGAGACGAAGGAGATCCAGCAGCCGCTGCTGACGACCAACGACATCGTCCGGCTCGCGGTGCGCGCCCCGCTCACCTGGTACCCGCCGGTGCTGGAGTTCCTCGGCGGCAAGATGGCGCTGCCCGAGCCGTTCGGTCTGCGGCACGTCTGGGCCGGTCCGCTGTGGAAGAACCGCTTCATGGCCGACGACGCGATCCGCATGGCCACGCCCGTCCTCCGGGCCGTGCACGCGGCGACGATCAAGGTGCTCGACGAGCACAACGTCGACACGGAGCGCTTCACCAACCGCTCGCTGGTCCTCAGCGGCGGCGTGCAGGACCCGGGCCCGAAGAGGGCCGACGCCTACGACGCCTGACCGCGGCCGGGCCGCCGCCCGCGGGGCGTCCGGGCCGGGCCGCGGCCCGGACGTCCCCGTACGGCTCAGACGTCCCGTACGGCTCAGACGTCGGCCGGCCAGGCGTCGGCCAGCATCGTGCGGGTGTCGGCCAGCAGCTGCGGCAGCACCTTGGTGTGGCCGACGACCGGCATGAAGTTGGTGTCGCCTCCCCAGCGCGGCACCACGTGCTGGTGCAGGTGGGCGGCGATGCCGGCGCCCGCGACGGCGCCCTGGTTCATGCCGATGTTGAAGCCGTGGGCACCGGAAGCGGCCCGCAGCGCGACCATGGCGCGCTTGGTGAAGGCGGCCAGTTCGACGGTCTCGGCCTCGTCGAGGTCGGTGTAGTCGGCGACGTGCCGGTAGGGGACGACCATCAGATGGCCGCCGTTGTACGGGTAGAGGTTGAGCACCGCGTACACGGCCCGGCCCCGGGCGATCACGAGGCCGTCCTCGTCGGACTTCGACGGGATCGAGCAGAACGGACAGCCGTCCTCGGCACCCGGCCCGGTCGGCTTGTTCTCGCCCTGGATGTACGCCATCCGGTGGGGCGTCCACAGGCGCTGGAACGCGTCCTGCGTCCCGACTCCGATCTGCTGCTCCGGCTCAGTCGTCATGCTGTGCAGCATATTGCGTCGCCCGTTCGGAACGTGTCGCCGGGGCGGAAGATCCATGCAGCGGCCATGCTGATCCGATGAGCTCCAGGCCCCCGAAACCACCGCGCCAGGAACGCTGGGACCGTCGCATGGAGCTGCCGCTCGCCGTGGCGTCCCTCCTCTACCTGGCGAGCTACGCGGTGCGCATCCTCGCCCACGACGAACTCCCGCAGGACTGGCTCGACCTCTGCCTCGCCGTCACCTTCGCCTCCTGGGGCGTCTTCGGCGCGGACTACCTGGTGCGCCTGCGCCTCAGCGGTCTCGGCCCCTTCCGCTTCCTCCGCACCCATCTCCTCGACACGGTCGTCCTGGTCCTCCCCCTGCTGCGGCCGGTGCGGATGGTGAGCATGTACGACCAGGTGCAGCGCCGCCGCGACCAGCCCCGCCTGACCCTCTACGCGCGCGTGATGGTCTACGCCGGTCTCACCGTGGCCCTGCTCGGCTTCGCCGGGGCGCTCACCGTCTACCACTACGAGGCCGGCGCCCCCGGAGCCTCGATCCTCACCTTCGGCGACTCGGTCTGGTGGACCTGCGCCACGCTCGCGACCGTCGGGTACGGGGACGTCGTCCCGGTCACGCGGATGGGGCGGCTGACGGCGGTGGGGCTGATGGCCTGCGGGCTGGCGCTGCTCGGCGCGGTGACGGGCTCGTTCTCGTCCTGGCTGATCCAGTCGTTCACGCGGGACGACGAGAAGGACGACAGAAGGCCCCCGGGGGGATTCCCGGGGGCCTCCTGAGTCGCGTCCGCGGGTCCTTCCGGACCCGGAACCGCGGGGGTGCCGCTCGATCAGACCTGGACGCGGTCCTCGACGATCTTGGCGATCTTGGCGATGGCCTCGTCGGCGGGGATGCCGTTCTCCTGCGAACCGTCGCGGTAGCGGAAGGAGACGGCACCGGCGGCCATGTCCTCGTCGCCCGCGATGATCATGAACGGGACCTTCTGCTTCTGCGCGTTGCGGATCTTCTTCTGCATCCGGTCCGAGGAGGAGTCGACCTCCACCCGCAGGCCCTGCTTCTTCGCCTTGGCGGCGAACTCGTGCAGGTAGTCCACGTGCGCGTCGCCGATCGGGATGCCGGTGGCCTGGACGGGCGCCAGCCACGGCGGCATCGCGCCCGCGTAGTGCTCCAGGAGCACGGCGAAGAAGCGCTCGATGGAACCGAAGAGCGCGCGGTGGATCATGACCGGGCGCTGCTTGGTGCCGTCCGGGGAGGTGTACTCCAGGTCGAAGCGCTCCGGCAGGTTGAAGTCGAGCTGCACGGTCGACATCTGCCAGGTGCGGCCGATGGCGTCGCGCGCCTGCACGGAGATCTTCGGACCGTAGAACGCGGCGCCGCCCGGGTCGGGGGTGAGCGGGAGGCCCTGCTTCTCGGCGACCTGCTGGAGGACCGCGGTGGCCTCCTCCCAGACCTCGTCCGAGCCGACGAACTTCTCCGGGTCCTTGGTGGAGAGCTCCAGGTAGAAGTCGGTCAGACCGTAGTCGCGCAGCAGGTTGAGGACGAAGGTGAGGGTGCGGTCGAGCTCCTCGGCCATCTGCTCGCGGGTGCAGTAGATGTGCGCGTCGTCCTGGGTGAAGCCGCGGGCCCGGGTCAGGCCGTGGACGACGCCGGACTTCTCGTACCGGTACACGGTGCCGAACTCGAACAGGCGCAGCGGCAGTTCGCGGTAGGAGCGGCCGCGCGCGTCGAAGATCAGGTTGTGCATCGGGCAGTTCATGGGCTTGAGGTAGTAGTCCACGCCCTCGTCGAGCTGCATGGGGGGGTACATGCCCTCGGCGTACCAGTCGAGGTGGCCCGACTTCTCGAACAGCTTGCCCTTGGTGGCGTGCGGCGAGTAGACGAACTCGTAGCCCTCCTCCTCGTGGCGCTTGCGCGAGTAGTCCTCCATGACCCGGCGGATGATGCCGCCCTTGGGGTGGAAGACCGCGAGGCCGGAGCCGATCTCGTCCGGGATGGAGAAGAGGTCGAGCTCGTTGCCGAGCTTGCGGTGGTCGCGCTTCTCGGCCTCGGCCAGGAAGTCGAGGTGCGCCTTCAGCTCGTCCTTCGACGGCCAGGCGGTGCCGTAGATGCGCTGGAGCATCGGGTTCTTCTCGCTGCCGCGCCAGTAGGCGGCGGCGTTGCGCATGAGTTTGAAGGCCGGGATGTTCCGGGTGGTCGGCAGGTGCGGACCCCGGCAGAGGTCCTTCCAGCACAGCTCGCCGGTCTTGGCGTCCAGGTTGTCGTAGATGGTCAGCTCGCCGCCGCCCACCTCGACGCTGGCGCCGTCGTCGGTCGACGCGGAGCCCTTGATGCCGATGAGCTCCAGCTTGTACGGCTCGTCCGCGAGCTCCTCGCGGGCGGCCTCGTCGGTCACCACGCGGCGGGCGAAGCGCTGGCCGCGCTTCTGGATCTCCTGCATCTTCTTCTCGATGACCTTGAGGTCCTCGGGAGTGAAGGGCTTCTCGACGTCGAAGTCGTAGTAGAAGCCGTCCCGGACCGGCGGGCCGATGCCCAGCTTGGCCTCGGGGAAGAGCTCCTGCACGGCCTGGGCCATGACGTGCGCGGTGGAGTGGCGCAGGATGTCGAGACCGTCCGGGGAGGAGATCTCGACGCCCTCGACGACGTCGCCCTCGGCGAGGACGTACGACAGGTCCTTCAGCTCGCCGGCCACGCGGGCGGCGATGACGGTGCGGTCGTCGGCGAAGAGGGCACCGGCGGTGGTGCCCGCGCTCACCGCCCTCTCCTCTGCCTCCGAGGCGGACTGGACGGTCACACGGACTTCTGACACTGGTGTTCTTCTTCCTTCGGGGCGCAGGCAGGCACGAGGTGCCGGCGCCGGCGGTGCGCGACAGAGACGAGGTGCCGCGCACCGCCGATGTTACCGAGCCGTCCGCGCCCTCCGCGAAACGGTTTCCCCGCGCCGCTCAGTCGTCGTCGGGGCCGCACGCCTCCTCGAAGAAGTCGAGGTTCTCGTGGAGGGACTTCATCAGGCGGTCGCGTTCCGTCTCGTCGACCTGGACCGGCACGACCCCGGAGGCGTCGGTGAGGCGCCGGAAACCGCCCCGGCTCTCCAGGCGGCCGACCACCCGGATGGGGAGCCCGACGAGATGGGCGTGGCCGGCGGTGCGGTACGCCTCCTCGTCGAGGGCGACGCGGACGTGCGGGACCTCCGCGCCGGCCAGGACCCGCAGGCGGACCGTCCCCTCGCCGCGCGGCCCCGAGCGGCGCATCCGGACGACCGCGCCGGTGAGCCGGACCGGCACGGAGGGCTCGTCGGTGAGGTAGCGGGCGCTCGCCTCGCGCAGCGCGGGCAGGTCGCCGGGCGAGAACTCGACGGGCTCGGGCCGGGCCGCGCAGCCTTCGGGCGCCCCGGCGGCCGGCGCCCAGGCGAGGGCGACGCGCGCGCCCTCGGTGCCCCGGACGAGGGCGACGAGGGCCTCGGTGAGCTCGCGGCTGACGCCCGCCGCGACGGCGGCGTCGAAGGCCTCCATGCCGCCGGTGGCCCGCTGGTAGTCGGTGGCCTCGCGGGCCGCGTGGAGGGCGTGGTAGAGCCGCACGGCGATCGGCCGGCCCGGCTCGACGGGCAGGAAGGCGGTGAGACCGCGCCCGCCGGGCGCCGCGCCGACGACCACCGTCTCCAGGGACGCCTGGGCGGGGCGGCGGTGCCGGGCGCCGTAGTAGCCGGCGCGGCCGCGCACGGCGAGCGCGCCGGCGAGGAGGAGCTGGCGGGCGGCGGACCTGAGCTGCTCCTGGACGGTCCAGGGCACGGTGCCGGCCGGGCCCGGGGGCACGTCGCGCCACCAGCGGATCTCGTCGCTGGGCACGGAGAGGCCGGTGAGGACCTCGCGGGCGGAGGGCGTGGCGCTGCGGGCGAGGGCGGTGAGCGCCTCGCCGAGCAGGTCCTCGCAGTCGGGGAAGGCACGGCTCTCCGGGACGAGGAGGCTCGTGCCGCCGTGCGTCCCGCTGCCGGGCGGGGTCCAGCGGCTGTAGCGTCCGGCGGCCCCGCCGCGCCGCCGCCAGCCGTGGCGGGCGAGCAGGGCGCCGAGGACGCGCGGGTCGACCCGTCCGGGGTCGGGGGCGCCGTGGGCGTCGGCCCAGGGCCCGGCGGGCGGCCCCGGGATCCCCGTCCAGGGGCCCGGGGTGTCGCCGGGCGCGGGGTGGGGCCGGTAGGACGGCGGAACGGGGACGGGGCCGCGCCCGGCCCCGTCCCCCTCCCCGAACCCCGGTTCGTCGATCGGCCGGTGCATCAAGGTCTCCCTCCCACGCCGACCCGGGTCATGATCTCGCAGAGCGCCCGGTCGTCGAAGATCCGCGCCGTCGGGACGCGCACGGTGGTCCGGCGCCGTCCCGTGACCGGGTGTCCGGCCAGGTTGGTCCAGTAGCAGCAGTGCCGCAGGTCGAGCCGGTCGTGACTCGCCCTCAGCCAGTCCTCCTGGGTCCTCGGGACGAGCATCACGACCAGGATCTTGTGCACGGACACGGGGGTCCGGGCGAGTTTCACCAGATGGTCGTTGTCGAGGGTGAAGGAGAACGCGTTCCCCGGCGGCCGGGGAGGTATCTGGTAGGTGCACTTGAGCTGCACCTTGATGGTCACTTCGTCGTCGACGGTGTGTCCGGGCGAACCGTGGCTCACGTGCCAGTCGATGCCGTTGTCCGGAAAGGGCTGGGACAGCGAGCAGCCGGCCGCGGCGGCGACGGCGTGCAGGTATCCCACCTGAAGGGTCTCCATGCATGCGGTGGTGGCGAGTGAGCCGCGCGTCGGTGCCACCCGCTGGGGCGGCAGCCCTCCCGACTCGGGCTGGGCGAGCGCCATGTCTTTTTTCCTTCCCCGTCCCCTCTGTTGTGACCGGTCCGCGTACGGCGCAAACAGTGCGGGTATCACCGTTTCGGGGCAGGGGGTTGGCCATCTGCCGCGGGCGTGCGAGGAGTTCGGGGATGACGACGCACTGGTACGAGGGGCCCCTGGCCGCTTTCGACACGGAGACGACCGGAGTCGACGTCGAGGGGGACCGGATCGTCTCGGCCGCCCTGGTCGTGCAGGACACGGCCGGGGCGCGGCCGCGGGTGACGCGCTGGCTGGTCAATCCGGGCATACCCGTGCCCGCGGAGGCCACCGCGGTCCACGGCCTGACGGACGATCACCTGCAGCGCAACGGCCGGTGGCCGGCTCCGGTGATGGAGGAGCTGGCGCGCGCGCTGGCCGAACAGACCGCGGCGGGGCGCCCGCTGGTGGTGATGAACGCGCCGTTCGACCTGACGATCCTCGACCGCGAGCTGCGGCGGCACCGGGCGTCCTCGCTGGGCACGTACCTGGAGAGCACCCGGCTGTGCGTGCTCGACCCGCGGGTCCTGGACAAGCACCTGGACCGCTACCGGAAGGGCCGCCGGACGCTGACGGACCTGTGCGCGCACTACGAGGTGGAGCTCTCGGGGGCGCACGACGCGGCGGCGGACGCGACGGCGGCGCTGGACGTCGTGCGGGCGGTGGCACGGCGCTTCTCGTCGCGGCTGGAGCGGCTGACGCCGACGGAGCTGCACACGCTGCAGGCGGTGTGGCACGCGGCGCAGGCCCGGGGCCTGCAGGCGTGGTTCACCCGGCAGGGGACGCCGGAGACGGTGGACCCGGCGTGGCCGCTGCGGCCCGAACTGCGGACGGCCGCCTGAGACTCGGGGCGGAGCGGCGGGCGGCACCATGACAGAGGCCGGTCCGTCTTTCGACGGACCGGCCTCTCCCGGTGGGCGATACTGGGATCGAACCAGTGACCCCTTCGGTGTGAACGAAGTGCTCTCCCGCTGAGCTAATCGCCCGGGAACGGGTTGAACCATACAGGCCCGTGCGCCTTTCGTTCAAACCGGACCGGCCGCCCCCGCCGCCTGGGGGTACTCAGCCGGGGATCTGAGTACGTGGACGCATTCACGCCACGAGTGGCCGGGGCCACACTCCCGGTATGGACACTTCCCTGCCGCCCGCGGACGAGCTGGTTCTCGTCGATCGCGAGCTGGCCCAACTCGACGCCCGCCGCACCCAGTTGCTGGCCAGGCGCGCCTGGCTGATCCGGGTGCTGTACGCGCCGGCCGCCGCGACGGCCCCGCCGCGCCCGCCGGTGGCGGACTCCACTCCGCGCAGCGCCCAGAACGTGCTGCTGACGCTGGGCGGGACGCTGCTGACGATCGCGGCGGTCGCCTTCACCCTGGTGAGCTGGGGCTCGATGGGGATCGGCGGCCGGGCCGCGGTGCTGCTCGTGGTGACCTCGGCGGCGCTGGGCGCTCCGGTGGCGCTGCTGCGCAAGGGGCTGGTGTCGACGGCCGAGTCGGTGGCGGCGCTTGGCCTGGTCCTGACGGTGCTCGACGCCTACGCGCTGCACCGGGTGGCGCTGCCGGGCACGGACGGCCTGGGGTACACGGCGGTGGCGTCGACGGTCCTCGCGGGTGCGTGGACCGCGTACGGCGCGGCGCTCTCCCGGCTGCGGATCCCGCTGCCGGTGGCGGCGGTCGCGGCGCAGCTGCCGCTGCCCCTGGGCGTGCTCGCGGCGGGCGGCGGTCCGACGGCGTTCGCGTGGGCGGCCCTCGTGACGGCCGGGGCGGACGCGGCGGCGGCCCTGTGGCTCCGTCCGGCGGCGGTGCGGGTCGTGGCCGCGACCGGGGCCGCCTCGCTCGGCGGCTGGTCGCTGCTGACCGGCGGCTGGCTCTCGCTCTCCTCCCCCTGGACCGGCGCCCCGCTGCTGCTCGCGGCCGCGGCCGTGCTCCTGTCCGTCGCGCGGCGCTCCTCCGCGCTCGCCGGTCCGGCCGCCGCGGTCGCCGGCCTCGCCGCGGTGGCGGCGGTCGGCGGTCTGCTCCGCCCGGTCCTCCCGGCGGTCTGGGAGGTGCCGGGGTACGTGCTGTGCGGGCTGGCCCTCGGGGCGCTCGCGCCGGGCGGGTCCCTCGGCGCCCTGACAGGCCGGGAGCGGGCCGCGGCCGCCTCCCCCGGCGGGACCCTCCTGCCGCGCGGCGCGCGGCTGGGTCTCGCGGGCGCGGGGGCGGGCGTGGCCGGGCTGGGCGTCCTGTGGGCGCTGCCGCCGGTGGCTGCGGGGCTGCTGGGTCCGGTGGCCCGCACGACGGAGGTGTGGTCGGGCGAGCACGCCGCGCGTGCGCTGGGCTCGTACCCGGCGACGGCCGCGCTGGTCCTCCTCGTGGCCGGCGCCTCCCTGGCGGCAGTCCCGCGGCTGTGGGCCCGCTGCGGGGCGCTGGCGCTGGGCTGGGCGCTCCTGACCGCCCTGCCGGTCTCCCTGGACCTGCCGTACGCGACGACCCTCGTCCTCCAGCTCCTCGTCACGGCGGCGGCCCTGGCACTCGCCGTCCGGCCCGGGGCGCTGACCCGGGGCCTGCGCGGGGCGGAGACGTCCGGGCACCCCGCGGCGGACGGTGCGGGGCCGGGCGGGGCGACGGACACGGCCGAGCCTCGCGCGGGGAGCGCGGGTTCCGGGTCGTCCTGGGGCGGCTGGTCGCCCGCGGCGGTCCGGCGGCCTGCGGTGGCCGTGGACGCCCGCGCGGCGCTGGGCTGGAGCGCGTACGCCGGCGGGCTCGCGTCCGCGGCGAGCGCGCTGGGTCTGGCCCTGGACGTGCGCGGGGCGACGTTCGCGGCGCTGGCCGTGCTCCTGGGGCTCCTCACGGGGGTCGCGGCGCTCGGCACGGGCGCGCGGCGGACGGTCTCGGCCGTCGCGGCGGTGCTGGTGGCGACGGGGCTGGTCCTCGCGGTGGCGGCGGCCGGCGGGTTCGCGGACCGGTGGACGGCGCTCGCCCTGCTCGTGGTCCCGGCGGCGACGGCCGCGGTGGGCGCCCGGACGCGCCCGGTGCCGGTGGCGCTCGCGGTCGAGATCACCGGCGCGGCCGTGGGGCTGCTCGCCCTGGGGACGGCCGCGTCGGACCCGGCGTTCCTCGCGCTCGCCCTGGCGCTGGGCGGGGTGATCGCGGCGGCGACGGCGGTGCGGCCGGAGCGGCGGCGGTTCGCGTCCTGGACGGCGGCGGCGCTGTTCCTGCTGGCGACCTGGGTGCGGCTGGCGGTCTCGGACGTGACGACGCCGGAGGCGTACACCCTGCCGGTGACGGTCCCTGCGCTGGTCGTCGGGTTCCTGCGGCGGCGCCGGGACGCGGAGGCCTCGTCCTGGACGGCGTACGGCCCCGGTCTCGCGGCGACGCTGCTGCCGAGCCTGGTGGCGGCGTGGACCGACCCGGACTGGACGCGCCCGCTGGTGCTGGGCGTGGCGGCGCTGGCGGTGACGCTGCTGGGCGCGCGGTTCCGGCTGCAGGCGCTGCTGGTCCTGGGCGGCGGGGTACTGGCCCTGGTCGGGCTGCACGAGCTGGCGCCGTACGTGGTGCAGGCGGTGGGCGCGCTCCCGCGCTGGCTGCCGCCGGCGCTCGCCGGGCTCCTGCTGCTCGGGGTGGGCGCCACCTACGAGCAGCGGCTGCGGGACGCCCGACGGCTGCGCGAGCGGCTGGCGCGGATGCGGTGAGGGACGACGAAGGCCCGGAGACGGTGTTCCGTCTCCGGGCCTTCGTGCCGGGTGGTGGGCGATACTGGGATCGAACCAGTGACCCCTTCGGTGTGAACGAAGTGCTCTCCCGCTGAGCTAATCGCCCGGGCACACCCAGAACATTACCCCATGTCAGCGGGGCTCCCGAACCAGCGGCGGATCACTGGTCGATCTTCCACGGCATGACGAAGCCGAACTTCCAGAGATAGACGCCGAGCAGGGCGGCGATGATCACCAGGCCGACGGTGGTGAGGATGATGTTCCTGCGGCGGACCTTGGGGTCGAGAGCGCGCTGTGCCGCCTCGGTCACCTTGCGCTTGGTCCAGCGCAGGACGAGCTGGGCCCAGACGAACTCGGTCGCCCAGATCGCCATGCCGCCGAAGATGACCAACCAGCCGGGCCCGGGCAGCGGCAGCATGACCACGCCGGCGCCGACCACGGCGAGTCCCACGATGAAGACGCCGACCTGCCAGCTGACGTGCAGGCTCCGCCGGGACTTGATGAACTCCGGTGCGCGCGATCCCAGTTCGGCCTCCTGGCCGCCTGTGGACTCCCCGGCGCGCTCGTCACTCTCCGCATTCATGCCCTCCAACCTACCGGACGGGCGAGGGCCACCGGAATGGAGGTATTACCCAAAGTTACACGCGCCCATACGAGCTACCTGAACGATCACAAAACCGACAGAGGGGTTTACAACGCCACCGGAGGTGGCATGTCGATTTCGCCGACGTGCGAATCCCCGAGCGCACACTGAGCGAAAGGCCCTGGCGCTTATGAACACCACGGTCAGCTGCGAGCTGCACCTGCGCCTCGTTGTGTCGAGCGAGTCCTCACTGCCTGTACCCGCGGGCCTGCGGTATGACACGGCCGATCCCTATGCCGTGCACGCCACCTTCCACACCGGAGCCGAGGAGACGGTCGAATGGGTCTTCGCCCGCGACCTTCTCGCCGAGGGGCTGCACCGGCCCACCGGCACAGGCGACGTCCGCGTCTGGCCATCCAGGAGTCACGGCCAGGGAGTCGTCTGCATCGCGCTGAGCTCCCCCGAAGGAGAAGCCCTGCTCGAGGCCCCGGCGCGGGCCCTGGAGTCGTTCCTGAAGAGGACCGACGCCGCCGTGCCACCGGGCACCGAGCACCGGCACTTCGATCTGGATACGGAGCTCTCCCACATCCTGGCCGACAGCTGAGCCAGGCCGAGAACCGCACGGCGCCGTCCGACTCGGGGCGACGGCGCCGCGCGGACAGTCACATAGGCACGACATCCGGCGCTCCCCACCGCGCAGCCGGCGCGGTGGTGGGCGCCGTTGTCATTTTCCCGGTCGCGCTAAAGTCAGCGCCATTCCGCAGGCGCCCGCCCGCGGCCGGCCAGGGAGCGAATCGTGCTGATCCCCCACGACACCCGGATCGCCCTCGACACCGTCGTCGATCTGATGAACACCGCGGCGCAGGGCGACCGCGCCGACGAGCTCGCGGACCTCCCGGGGCTGCACGCCTTCGTGAAGGCGCACAAGATCAGCGACGTGGGCGACCTCGGCGCCGACGACCTGCGGGCCGTGCGCGAGGTCCGCGACAAGTTCGCCGCCGTCTTCTCCGCGCCCGAGGCCCGGATCGCGGCCCCCCTGATCAACCAGTTGGTGGCGGGCGCGGGCACCACGCCGCAGCTCACCGACCACGACGGCTACGACTGGCACGTGCACTACTTCGCGCCGGGCGCCTCGGTGGCGGACCACCTGGCGGCCGACTGCGGCATGGCCCTCGCGTTCATCGTCGTGGGCGGCGAGCAGGAGCGGCTGCGGCGCTGCGAGGCCCCGGACTGCGGCCGGGCCTTCGTCGACCTGTCCCGCAACCGCTCGCGCCGCTACTGCGACAGCCGCACCTGCGGCAACCGCCTGCACGTGGCCGCGTACCGGGCGCGCCGCAAGGAGGCCGCGGGCTGACCCGCCGCGCCGCCGCGGCCGGTCACAGCACGAAGAGATCGTGCAGCGACGCCAGCAGGAGCAGGCAGCCGATCACCCCGAGGAAGATCATCAGCGGCGGCTGCGAGAGGGCGAACAGACAGCCCTTGGGCTCGTCGGCGGGGGCTTCGGCGGAGGCGGGGACGGGTTCCCGCGAGGTATCCAGCATCTCGGGGGGATGATGACGCACCTCGGGACCCGAAAATCCCGGAACACGCCCCATGGCAGGGGGTGTTCACCCCTTCCCGTGGATCATGGGAACGGGAACCGCCAGAAGTGATCAGATTCCGTGCTTCTTCAGAATCGCCTCGATGTCGCTGAAGTCCTCCGCCGGCGCCTGGGCGGCCCGCGGCGGCGCCGCGGTCACCCCGCGCGCGGGCGACGAGGAGGCCGGGGCGACGGCCCCCGGCGCCGCTCCCCCGGTGGCCTGCGTCCGGCCGGCGCGACGCCGCTCCACGGCCCGGGTGGACAGGAAGAGCAGCCAGGCGGCGCCGAGCACGCCGAAGCCGGCCCACGCCACCGGGCTGAAGGCGGTCTCCGCGAGCCACTCGACGGCGCCCGTCATCACCAGTCCGAGCGGCACCAGCGCGTAGGCCGCGATCCGCGCCGCGGACAGGAAACGCTTCCGGTAGGCCGCGACGGCGGCGATGCCCAGGCCCGCCGCGGACACCGCGGAGCAGATGGTCTCGGCGAGCATGCGGTCCTCCTGGTCCCGGGTGATACGTCCCTTCCATCCTGCACCGGGGGGACCGTCCGGGGCCACGCCCCGCGGCCCCTCTCAGGGAGATCTCCGGGTCGCGGCGGCCGGATCTCCTCCCCAGGTGCCGGTGAGGGAGACTGCTGTCATGAGCGACTCCACCACCGCACCCGCCTCCCCCGTCGTCCTGGAGGCGTGGTTCGACCTCCAGTGCCCCGACTGCTTCACGGCCCTCGACGACGTCCGCGCGCTCCGCGAGCGGTTCGGCGACCGGCTCGCCGTACAGCTGCGCCACTTCCCGCTGGCGAAGCACAAGCACGCGTACGCCGCCGCGCAGGCCGCCGAGGAGGCCGTCGAGCAGGGCAAGGGGTGGCCCTACGCGGAGGCGCTGCTCGCCAGGACGGCGGAGCTCGGCGACCGCGGCGAACCGGTCCTGCTGGAGGTGGCCGCCGAACTCGGCCTGGACGCCGAGGAGTTCGACACCGCCCTGATCGACGGCCGGCACCTGCTGACCGTCGACGCGGACGAGGCCGAGGGCAAGGCGATCAAGGTCACCGGCACCCCGACCTATGTCATCGGCGGCGAGCGCCTGGACGGCGGCAAGAGCCAGGAGGGCCTGCGGGAGCGGATCGCGGAGATCGCCGACCGCCTCCTCGCGGGCTGACGCCCCGCGCTACCGCAGCTCCTTGGCGCTGTTGACGAGGGTCGTGCGGTAGCCCAGCGACTCGTAGAGGCGGATCGCCGGGGTGTTGCCCGCGAAGACGTGCAGTCCGATCCGGGTCTCCCCGGCCTCGCTCGCGACCCGCTCGGCGAGCAGCATGAGCGCGCGGCCGAGGCCCCGGCCGCGCTGGTCCTCCTCGACCTCGATGTCGTACACGAAGGCGGCCCACCGCCCCGGTTCGAGCTCGATCCGGCCGGTCCACAGGAAGCCGGCGGGCCGTCCCTCGCGGACGACGACGTGGATCGCGACGCCCGGGGTGGCCAGGCCCTCGGGGAGGTACCGGCGGTGACTGTCCTCGGCCTTGGTCCTGGCCTGCTCCTCGGGGACGCCCCGGTCGATCCAGCTCTGCGCGAAGCCCGCCTTGGCCCGGGCCTCCCACCGTCCGTACTCGTCCGGCGACATCGGCCGGACCTCGATGCCCTCCGGCAGCGCCGGCGGCTCGGCGGACAGTTCCTTGACCATGTTCCTGCTGCGCTCGGTGTAGCCGAGCGCCCGGCCCATCCGCAGCGCCGCCTCGGCGTCGGCGGGCACCGAGATCTGCACCTCGACGCAGCCCCAGCCGCGCAGCACCTCCTCGGAGGCGAGCGCCGCCACCGTGCCCCGGCCGCGCCGCCGGTCCGGTTCGTCGACCCTCAGCTCGTCGATCACGCCGGAGGCGGCCCCGAAACGGGGGTCGGTGGAGAGACGGACCGCGCCGACCCGGCGGCTGTTCACGCACACGTCGTAGGTACGGGAACGGCCGCCGTCGGGCGTCTGCTGAAGCGGCCCGGCCGGCCGCAGGGTGGTGGTCATCAGAGGAGTTCTACCCACCCCTGGGCCGTCCGTCATCCGGTTTTGCCCGGGCTACGCGCCGCGCGGGTCGCGGTCGCGGGACGCGCGCTCGTCGAAGACGCGCATCGCCTTGGCGGTGACCGGGCCGGGCGCGGAGGCGAACTCACGGGCGTCGACCCGGTGCACGGCCTGGACGTCGCGCAGGGTGGAGGTCAGGAAGACCTCCTCGGCGCTCTCCAGCACCTCCCACGGAAGGTCCGTCTCCTCCGCCCCGGTCCACTCCACGGCGAGGGCGCGGGTGATGCCCGCGAGGCAGCCGGAGGAGACGGGCGGGGTGAGGATCCGGCCGTCGACCACGACGAAGACGTTGGAACCGGTGCCCTCGCAGAGCTGCCCCACCGTGTTCGCGAAGAGGGCCTCGGAGGCCCCCTGCTCCCGTGCCCGGGCGAGGGCGACGACGTTCTCGGCGTACGAGGTGGTCTTGAGTCCGGTCAGCGCGCCGCGCTCGTTGCGCGTCCAGGGCACGGTGATCACCGCGGTGGAGTCGGGGCGGCGGGAGGTCTCGCCGACGGCGACGACGAGGCTCGGGCCGGCGTCGCCGCGCTCCGAGCCGAGCGGGGAGAGTCCGCCGGTGTAGGTGATGCGGAGCCGGCCGAGCTCCGTCGGGTTGGCCTCCAGGACGGCGGCGCAGGCCCGGCGGACCTCGTCGAGGTCCGGGTCGGGCAGGCCGAGGCCGCGGGCGGAGCGGGTGAGGCGCTCCAGGTGGAGCGTGAGAGCAAACGTTTCTCCACGCTCGGCCTTGACCGTCTCGAAGATCCCGTCGCCGACGGTCAGTCCGTGGTCCAGGACGGAGACCCGGGCGGTCTCCGCGTCGTGCAGCCCGCCGTTGACCCAGAGTTTCATCGAGAGATGACCTTTCCGCTCGCCGCATGGGCGCCTGACTCGTAGGCGCCCGACGCTATCGCGACCAGCCGGGCCGCCTTCAGCTCGGTCTCCTCCCACTCGCGCTCCGGGTCGGAGCCCCACGTGATGCCCGCCCCGGTGCCGAAGCGGAGCACGCCCTCGGCGCGGTCGATCCAGAAGGTGCGGATGCCGACGGCCAGCTCCGCCGTGCCCGCGTCGGCGTCGACCCAGCCCACGCCTCCGCAGTACGGCCCCCGGGGCGCGGTCTCCAGCGCCTCGATGATCCGCAGGGCGCTGGACTTGGGAGCCCCGGTGACGGAGCCGGGCGGGAAGGTCGCGGCGAGCAGCCCGGGCCAGCCGGCGTCCTCGCGCAGGACCCCGGTGACGGTGGAGACGAGGTGGACCAGGCCGGGGTGCTCCTCGACCGCGCACAGGGCGGGGACGGCGACGGAGCCGGTCTCGCTGACGCGTCCCAGGTCGTTGCGGACCAGGTCGACGATCATCACGTTCTCCGCGTGGTCCTTCGGGAGCAGGTCGGCCTCGGTGCGGCCGGTGCCCTTGATGGGTCCGGAGGAGATCAGGGCGCCCTCCCTGCGGAGGTAGAGCTCGGGGGAGGCGGTCGCGATCTCCACGCCGTGCGCGGGCAGGCGGATCGTCCCGGCGTAGGGCGCGGGGTTGCCGCGGGCGAGGAGCGCGGTGAGGGCGTCGACGTCGGCGGCCGCGGGATCGGGCAGCGGCGCGGTCATCACCCGGCAGAGGTTGGCCTGGTAGACCTCGCCCCGGGCGATGTGCTCGCGCACCCGCCGGACGCCCGCGACGTACGCGGCGCGGTCGAGCGAGGACGTCCAGTCACCGGCGGCGGGTCCGCGCCAGGCGCCCGGGACGGGGGCGGGCACCGGGTCGGGCCGTACGTCTCCGAAGCGGGCGCAGGTCAGGCGCCCTTCGAAGTCCGCGCAGACGGCCCAGAAGCCGGCGGAGTCGAGGGCCTCGGGGTCGTGGGTGACGTCCCGGAGATCGGTCGCGACGAGGCCGCCGAAGCGGGCCAGAGGAGCAAGGTCGTGCACGCATCGAGTCTAGGTCCGGTGGCGCGGGGGCACGGGGTCGTGCACGGAAGGGGCGTACGGGACCCAGGGGACGGAGGCTCCGCGCCACCTCCAGGACACGGCGAGTGAACGCCACGCGAACCCTCCGGGCGGCACGGCCGACCACCGCGAAGGGCTCGCAGGTCAGCACGCTGCGGAAACGCGTTTTTGTACTGGCCCAGGAATCCGCTAGAGTTCAACACGTCGCCGGGACGCGCAAGCGGAACGGAAACGACAAGCGGACGTGGCTCAGTTGGTAGAGCATCACCTTGCCAAGGTGAGGGTCGCGAGTTCGAATCTCGTCGTCCGCTCGATGTGGGGGATCTTCCCGAACCCCCGTATTCACTCCTGGTGGAGTGGCCGAGAGGCGAGGCAACGGCCTGCAAAGCCGTCTACACGGGTTCAAATCCCGTCTCCACCTCCAAGGACGATTAGCTCAGCGGGAGAGCGCTTCCCTGACACGGAAGAGGTCACTGGTTCAATCCCAGTATCGTCCACTGGACCTTCGGGTCCTGGGTCTTCGGATCCCCCGCGCGATTAGCTCAGCGGGAGAGCGCTTCCCTGACACGGAAGAGGTCACTGGTTCAATCCCAGTATCGCGCACACAGTTCCCGCACCTTCGGGTGCGTCCCGCGCGATTAGCTCAGCGGGAGAGCGCTTCCCTGACACGGAAGAGGTCACTGGTTCAATCCCAGTATCGCGCACACAGTTCCCGCGCCCTCGGGTGCGTCCCGCGCGATTAGCTCAGCGGGAGAGCGCTTCCCTGACACGGAAGAGGTCACTGGTTCAATCCCAGTATCGCGCACCATCGGAGGAAGCCCCCGGCCGCGTCTCGCGGCCGGGGGCTTCTTCGTGCGCCGACGGCAGGTGCGGGCGGCCGGCACCCGTGGGCGCCGGCCGGGGGTCAGGAGGAGAAGAGCATCCGTCCGAAGCCGCGCTGGCGGTAGTGGCCGCCGCCGTGGTGCCCGCCGTGGTGCGGGGCGCCCCAGGCCGGAGCGGCGGGGGCGGGCTGCGCCGGGTAGGCCGGCGGGGCGGGCGGGGCCTGCTGGGACCACTGGGACTCCAGGCGCGTCAGGGCCTCCAGCTCGCCGAAGTCCAGGAATATGCCGCGGCAGCCGCTGCACTGCTCGATCTGGACGCCGTTGCGGTTGTACGTGTGCATGGCCGCATGACACTTGGGACACTGCATGCTCGGCTCAACTCCCTGACGTTGCCGTTCGAATGGTGGCTTCACCCTACGTGGACGCCGAAGCGGCCGAAACGGTTCGATCTCCGGCGATACGCGCACAGGTGTCGATCATCACGGCCTCCACCTCGTCCAGCGGACGGCCCTCGGCGGTCGACTTGGCCACGGCCAGCGCCGCCGTCTGCACCGTCAGCGCCCGGGCCGGGGCGTCGAGCCGCACCCAGGGGTCCGCGCCCACCGCCGGACCGCCCGCCCACCGGTACGCGCCGAGGAACCGCGACCACACCTCCGGCGGCAGGATGCCCGCGGCGAACCAGGCGGCGGGGCGGGCGAGGTCCCAGGCCGGGTCGCCCAGCCCCAGGTCGTCGACGTCGATCAGCCGCCACGGCCCGGCCCCCTCCGGAGCGCCGGTCCCGCGCACCAGTTGCCCCAGGTGGAAGTCGCCGTGGCAGAGCGCCCGGTGGGGCCCGGCCGTAGCTCCGGCGCGGCCGGGGAGCGTCCGCCGGGCCGCGAGGACGACGGCCGTCGCCGGGTGGCCCGGCGCCGCCCGGTTCATCCGCTCCACGGCGAGCTCCACCTTCAGGGGGGCCCGCATCTCCGGCAGCCGCCCGGCCGTTCCCGGCGGCGGCGTCAGGTGGAGCAGGGCCAGCAGCCGGGCCGCCTCCTCCCACGGGGCGGCGTCCGGGTCGGCCGGGTCCACGGGCGGGCCGTACGGCCAGAGCGTCACGGGGCGCCCGTCCAGTACGCCGGGGCAGGAGCCGGGCGGCGGCGAGGGGGGCAGGAGGATGCCGGCGACCTCCGCGCGCGCGGCGAGCGCGAGCCGTACGCCGTGCTCCTCCGGATCCGTCCCCGGGGCGTGCGCCTTGGCGACGAGGCCACCGTGCCGGACCACCGTCCCGTCGTCCCGGTCGGCGAGCACGCCGACGGTCCCGCCCGGGCAGTCGCAGGACCCGTCGGGCCCGTGGACCGCGTCGCGCGCGAGGGCGGCGAGACGGTCGGGCAGGGTCCCCGGACCGCTCCGCGCGGGCGGGATCGGGATCGGGGCGGGCCGGTGACGGGCGGGAAGGTCCACGCGGGGAGCGTACGGGGTGGAGGGGGCGGCCACTCCCCCGGCGTGGGCACGGGCCCGGTCCGCGGACCCCGGGCGCGGGGCTGCGGGCGGTCACGGCCGGCACACGGCACACGGCAGGGGAAGGACCGGCGGGGGCCGCACGTCGCGGCGGAAAAGCGCGAGGGCCGGTCAGCTCCCCAGCTGACCGGCCCCACGCTGCCGTCCGCCGCACCCCCGTCCCCACGGGGCTGATGGCCGGATGTCCCGACCCGGGCCGCTCTCCCGGGTCCGGGGCGCCGCTCAGCGCCCCAGCATCACGCCCACGGACGACGCCTGTGTGACCACCGCGTCCCAGCCGCCGAAGACGACGACGAGCAGGGCCGCGAGGGGGAGGACCATGGCGGTGGCCACGAGGGGGTGGCGCTGGCCCGAGGGCCGGGTGCTCGTCCGCGGTGCCGTGAAGGCCATGGGTCCTCTCCTGTCATGTCCGGCGCGGCGGGTGCGTGACCTCGGGGGACGAGTGCTGCACCCGCCGCTTGACTTCAAGACTAGGGAGCGGGGCCTGCCGGGACGTCATGCCCGCGTACCGACTTCCGGGCCTCCCGGAGGATGACGCCCGCCCGTGCGGCGTACTCCCCTGGGTGGAGACGGGGCCACCGGAGCCGGGGTCTTCCCGGAGGGGACGGCCCCGCGGGCGTGACTTCGCTCACTTCGCGGGCCGCCGGTCGCCGATCGGGGCCGGCGGACCCGGCGGCAGGCCGCGCGGGCCGACCTGCGGCGTTCGCGACGGTCCGTCAAGTGATGTCCGGATCAAGGAGGTTGGCATGTGCCGACGGTCCGTGCGGGGTCGGGACACTCCTGTCAGCACTCACAATCGATGCGGACCGAGGGCGCGGCCTATGAGCACGTGCGGGCGCCACTACGTAAGCTGTGCCACGTCGAACGGACGAGGGGACGGACATGGCGATGATGCGGCTCCGGCGCGAGGATCCGCGGATCGTCGGGTCGTTCCGGCTCCACCGCAGGCTGGGGGCCGGCGGGATGGGCGTCGTGTACCTGGGATCCGACCGGCGCGGCCAGCGGGTGGCGCTGAAGGTGATCCGGCCCGATCTGGCCGAGGACCAGGAGTTCCGGTCGCGGTTCGCCCGCGAGGTGTCGGCGGCCCGGCGGATCCGCGGCGGGTGCACGGCCCGGCTCGTCGCCGCCGATCTGGAAGCCGAGCGCCCCTGGTTCGCCACCCAGTACGTCCCCGGCCCCTCGCTCCACGACCGGGTCGCCGAGGAGGGCGCGCTGCGCGCCGCCGACGTGGCCTCGATCGGGGCGGCGCTCTCGGAGGGCCTGGTCGCCGTCCACGAGGCCGGCGTGGTGCACCGGGACCTGAAGCCGTCGAACATCCTGCTCTCCCCCAAGGGCCCCCGCATCATCGACTTCGGCATCGCCTGGGCGACCGGGGCGAGCACCCTGACCCACGTGGGCACGGCCGTGGGCTCGCCCGGCTTCCTCGCGCCCGAGCAGGTGCGCGGTGCGGCCGTGACGCCGGCCACCGACGTCTTCTCGCTCGGCGCCACCCTGGCGTACGCGGCGATGGCGGACTCTCCCTTCGGGCACGGCAGCTCCGAGGTCATGCTCTACCGGGTGGTGCACGAGGAGCCGCAGCTGAGCGGGGTGCCGGACGCGCTGGCGCCGCTGGTGCGGGCCTGTCTGGCCAAGGATCCGGAGGACCGGCCGAGCACGCTCCAGCTGTCCATGCGGCTCAAGGAGATCGCCGCGCGCGAGGCGCAGGGGCTGCCGGCCTCCCGGCCGCCCGCGCAGCGGGAGCGCGCCGAGGAGCGCCACCAGGCCGAGCGGCACCAGGCCCGGCCGACGGAGCGGTACACCGAGCGGGACACCCGGGGACGCGATCCCGAGCGCGGCACGGACCGTGAGCGCCCCGCCGACCGGGGCACGGACCGCGACCGGGCCGCCGGGCGCGGCCCGGGGCCGTCGTCCCGGCCCTCCGGCGGGCCGCGGACCGGTGGCTCGCGCCCCCAGCAGCGGACCGGCACCCGCCCCGGCGCCCGTTCGACCTCGACCGGCCGCCGCCCCGCCAACCCGCGGCTACTACGCCAGCGGCTCTTCGTCTTCGTGGTCGTGACGCTGGTCGTGGCCCTCGGGATCGCCGCGGCGCAGGCCCTGCAGGGCTGAGGCGTCCGGTCCCCGGAGACCCGGTCGGGTCCGGGGGCCGGGGTCCGGGGTCAGGACTCCGGGCGGCCGGTGGCGACGGCGTAGAAGGCGACGGCCGCGGCCGCGCCCACGTTGAGGGAGTCGACGCCGTGGGCCATGGGGATGCGGACCCACTCGTCGGCGGCGCGCAGTGCCTGGGTGGAGAGGCCGTCGCCCTCGGCGCCGAGCATCAGCGCCACCCGGTCCAGCTTGTGCGGGGCTGCCTCGTCGATGGAGGTCGCCTTCTCCGCGGGGGTGAGCGCGAGGAGCTTGAAGCCCGCCTCGCGGACGGTCTCCAGACCGCGGGGCCAGGTGTCGAGCCGGGCGTACGGGACGGAGAAGACCGCGCCCATGGAGACCTTGACCGAGCGCCGGTAGAGCGGGTCGGCGCAGTCCGGGGAGAGCAGGACGGCGTCCATGCCGAGGGCGGCGGCGCTGCGGAAGATGGCGCCGATGTTGGTGTGGTCGTTGACCGACTCCATGACGACCACGCGCCGGGCGCCGACGAGCAGTTCGGCGGCGTCCGGGAGCGGCTTGCGCTGCATGGAGGCGAGCGCGCCGCGGTGCACGTGGTAGCCGGTGACGCGTTCGGCGAGGTCCGGCTGGATCGCGTAGACCGGTGCCGGGACCTCGTCGATGACGTCCCGCATGGCGTCGACCCACTTGGCGGAGAGCAGCATCGACCGCATCTCGTACCCCGCCTGCCGGGCGCGGCGGATGACCTTCTCGCCCTCCGCGATGAACAGGCCCTCGGCCGGCTCGCGTCTGCGGCGGAGCTCGACGTCGGTCAGACCGGTGTAGTCGCGCAGGCGGGGGTCGTCGGGGTCGTCGATCGTGATGAGTTCGGCCACGAGGTGATACTGCCTTGTCCGGGGTGTGGTGCCAATGTGTGCGGGGGGCGGTTGTCGGCCGCGTCGTGCGGGTGGGCCCCGGTCACTTCACGGGCTTGTCCGGCCCCTCGGCGACGACGTCGCCGATGACGATGACGGCCGGCGGGCGGACCTCCTCGGCCCTGACGGTCTCCGCGACCGTCGCGAGCGTGGCGTCGACCCGCCGCTGGGCCGCGGTGGTGCCCTCCTGGATCAGGGCGAGCGGCGTCTCGGGGCTCTTGCCGTGGGCGACGAGCGCCTCGGCGATCTTCCCGATCTTGTCGACGCCCATGAGGATCACGAGGGTGCCGGTGAGCTTGGCCAGAGACGCCCAGTCGACCAGCGAGCGCGGGTCGTCGGGGGCGACGTGGCCGCTGACCACGGTGAACTCGTGGGCGACCCCGCGGTGGGTGACCGGGATGCCGGCCGCGCCGGGGACCGAGATCGAGCTGGAGATGCCGGGGACCACCGTGCAGGCGATGCCCTCGGCGGCGAGGGCCTGGGCCTCCTCCATGCCGCGGCCGAAGACGAACGGGTCGCCGCCCTTGAGGCGGACGACGGACCGGCCGGCCTTCGCGTGCTCGACGAGCGCGTTGTTGATGGCCTCCTGGGCCATGAAGCGGCCGTACGGGATCTTCGCCGCGTCGATGACCTCGACGTGCGGCGGCAGCTCGTCGAGCAGGTCGCGGGGGCCGAGGCGGTCGGCGATGACGACGTCGGCCTCGGCGAGCAGGCGCCGGCCGCGGACGGTGATGAGGTCCGGGTCGCCGGGGCCGCCGCCGACCAGGGCGACGAACGGGGTGCGGTCCCGGTGCGCGGGCGCGGCGATGGAGCCCTCGCGCAGCCCCTCGACGATCGCGTCGCGCACGGCGGCGGAGCGGCGGGGGTCGTGGCCGGTGAGCACCGCGACGGTGACGCCCGCGTCCCGGCCGGTGGCCGGGGTCCAGGCGGTGGCCGCCTCGGCGTCGTCGGCGCGCACGCACCAGGTGCGGTTCCGCTCGGCCTCGGCGGAGGCGGCGGCGTTCGAGGCCGGGTCGGTCGTGGCGACCAGCGCGTACCAGGCGTCGGTGAGGTCGCCGTCCTCGTACCGCCGCCTGGTCCAGCGGATCTCGCCGGCCTCGGCCATGGCCTCGACGGAGGGGGTGGCCGAGGGGGAGATCAGCGTGACGTCGGCGCCCGCGGCGATCAGGGCGGGGAGCCGTCGCTGGGCGACCTGGCCGCCGCCGAGGACGACGACGCGGCGGCCGGCGAGGCGCAGTCCGACGGGGTAGGCGGGGTGCTCGGCGTTCTCGGCCATGGGTGAGCGGCTCCTCGGAGAGCGTGGCGGTGCGGGCGAGGGGGCCGCTGCGGCGGTGGAGCGGCGTGTATTCCCTCACGATATCTGTGACCTGGGGTTGGCAGGGTGTGACGGATGTCCCGGTGGGGTCCGCGGGACCGCTGCCGGACCCGCGCGTCCCCCCGCGCGCCGGAGCGGGCGGGGGGACGCGGGGGCGGTGCTACTTCTCGGTGACGCCCGCCGAGTCGAACGTGGCGACCTCGTGCATGGCGCGGGCCG
Organism: Streptomyces sp. NPDC104202; assembly: GCF_055584185.1. Taxonomy (NCBI): domain Bacteria; kingdom Bacillati; phylum Actinomycetota; class Actinomycetes; order Kitasatosporales; family Streptomycetaceae; genus Streptomyces; species Streptomyces sp. NPDC104202. Next base: position 33,391 of record NZ_JBVJMN010000002.1, read on the forward strand.
CGCTCTGGACGAGCGGGAGGGCGAGCAGTGCGCCCGTGCCCTCGCCGAGGCGGAGGTCCAGGTCGACGAGCGGGCGCAGGCCCAGCTTGTTGAGGGCCGCCACGTGGCCGGGCTCGGCGCTGCGGTGGCCGGCGATGCAGGCCGCCAGCGACTCGGGCGCGATGGCCCGGGCCACGAGGGCGGCCGCGCCGGTGGAGACGCCGTCGAGGATGACGGGGGTGCGCAGCGAGGCGGCGCCCAGGACGAGACCGACGAGGGCCGCGTGCTCCAGGCCGCCGACGGCCGAGAGGACGCCGATCGGGTCCGCCGGGTCCGGCTTGTGCAGGTCGAGGGCGCGGCGCACCACGTCGACCTTGCGGGCGTGGGTCTCGTCGTTGATGCCGGTGCCGCGGCCGGTGACCTCGGCGGCGTCGACGCCGGTGTAGACCGAGATGAGGGCGGCGGACGCGGTGGTGTTCGCGATGCCCATCTCGCCGGTGAGGATCGCCTTGTTGCCGGCGGCGACCAGGTCGCGGGCGGTCTCGATGCCGACCTCGATCGCGGCCAGGACCTCCTCGCGGGTCATCGCGAGGCCGGTGGTGAAGTCGCCGGTTCCGGGGCGGACCTTGCGGGGCAGCAGGCCGGGGGTGGCCGGCAGTTCGGAGGCGACGCCGACGTCGATGACGCAGACCTCGGCTCCGACCTGGTTCGCGAAGGCGTTGCAGACCGCTCCCCCGCCGAGGAAGTTGGCCACCATCTGGCCGGTGACCTCCTGCGGCCAGGGGGTGACGCCCTGGGCGTGGACGCCGTGGTCGCCGGCGAAGATCGCGACGGCCGCGGGCTCCGGGATCGGCGGCGGGCACATCCGGGAGAGGCCGGAGAGCTGGGCCGAGATGATCTCCAGCATGCCGAGGGCACCGGCCGGCTTGGTCATCCGCTTCTGCCGCTCCCATGCCTCGCCCAGCGCCTTGGCGTCCAGCGGGCGGATGTTGGCGACGGTCTCCTGGAGCAGGTCGTGCGGCTCCTCGCCGGGCAGGGCGCGGCGGCCGTACGTCTCCTCGTGGACGACCCAGGCCAGCGGGCGGCGCTTGGACCAGCCCGCCTGGGCCAGCTCGGGCTCGTCGGGGAACTCGTCGACGTAGCCGACGCAGAGGTACGCGACCACTTCGAGGTGCTCGGGGAGGCCGAGGGCGCGGACCATCTCGCGCTCGTCGAAGAAGCTGACCCAGCCGACACCGAGGCCCTCGGCGCGGGCGGCGAGCCAGAGGTTCTCGACGGCCAGCGCGGAGGAGTACGGGGCCATCTGCGGCTGCGTGTAGCGGCCGAGGGTGTGGCGCCCGCCGCGGGTGGGGTCGGCGGTGACGACGATGTTGACCGGGGTGTCGAGGATGGCCTCGATCTTCAGTTCCTTGAACTGCTTGGCCCGGGCCTTCGGCAGCGACTTGGCGTACGCCTCGCGCTGGCGCTGGGCCAGTTCGTGCATCGTCTGCCGGGTCTCGGCGGAGCGGATGACGACGAAGTCCCAGGGCTGCGAGTGGCCGACGCTGGGGGCCGTGTGGGCGGCCTCCAGGACGCGGAGCAGCACCTCGTGCGGGATCGGGTCGGAGCGGAAGCCGTTGCGGATGTCACGGCGCTCGCGCATGACGCGGAGGACGGCCTCGCGCTCGGCGTCGTCGTAGCCGGGGGCGGGGGCGCCCTGGGCCGGCTCCTCGGCGGCGGGCTCGGGGCCGGCCTCGGGAGCGGCGTCCGCGTCGGCCGCGGGGGCCTCGGCGACGGCCGGGATCCGCGGCTCGGCGGCCACGGGCTCGGCCGGCGCGGTCTGCGCGGCGACGGGCTCGGCCGGCGGGACGGTCTCCTGGACGGCCTCGGTGCCTTCGGCGCCCGCCTCCGGCACGACGGCCTCGGCCGGCGGGGCGGCGGGAGCGGTCTGCTCCGGCGCCTCGACGACGACGGCCTCGGCGGCGGCCTCGGCCGGCGCGGGCTGCTCAGGCCGCGGCTCGGCCGCGTCCTCGGCGACCACGGGGATCTCGTCGGCGACCGCCTCGACGGGCAGCTCCTCGGGAGCCGGCTCCACCGGGGCCTCGGTCACGGGGAGGGGCTCGGCGACCGCCTCGACGACGGGCTCGGCGACCGGCTCGACGGGCTCGGCGGCCGGCTCGACGGTCTCCGCGACGGGCTCCACCGGCGGGGCCGGGACGTCGGCGGGCACGGCCACGACGGGCTCGGGCTCGACGGCCTCGGGCGCGACGGCCTCGGGCGGCGCGGGGGCCTCAGCGGCGGGCTCGGCCTCGCGCGGCGCGGGCACGGTGACCGCCTGGACGTCGTCGGCGACGACGGCGGGCCCGGCCTCGGCGGCGGGCTCCGCCGGGGTCTCGTCCGGGGTGGCGGGGACGGCCGGGACGGCGGCCTCGGGGGCCGTCTCGACGGCGGGGGCCGGGGCGGCGGCGCTCTCGGCCGCGGGCTCCACGACCGCTGCCTCGGCGACCGGCTCCGCCTCGGGCTCCACGGCCGCCTCGGCCGACGGGACGGGGGCCAGGTGCGGGGCGGTCGGTACGGTGCCGTCGACCTGGACGAACCGGCCGGTGGCCGGGACGACCGTTTCTGCGGGGAAGGCGGCCGGGGGCGCCACGGCCTCCTGCGGCTGCGCGGCCCACGGCTCGGCGCCCTGGGGGGCGAGCTGCTGGTCCTGCGGGATGTCGAAGTACTCGGGGCCCGTCGTGGGCGGTCCCGGGTTCCGCACGGGGACCGGCGCGGGCTCGGTGGCCACGGCCGGCACCGGCTGCGGGGCCGGGGCGGGCGCGGCGGCCGGGCCGCGGTCGGCCAGGGAGAGCACGACGCCGCCGGTGGCGTCGGGCACCGGCGGGCCCATGTGGAGCGGGCGGCGGGCCGGCGACGGGACCTGGGCCGCGCCGGGCGCCGGCATGCGGACGCCACCGAGGTCGACGGAGCCGGAGTCGCGGCCCGCGGCCTCGTGGGCGCCGGTGTCGAGGATGCCCGGCTCGTAGCCGTGGTCGGTGGCGGCCTGCTCGTACGGCGCCGCGGGGACGCCGTGCGCCGGAGTGCCGCCGGGGTTGCCGAGCGGCACCCCGTGTGCCGGGGTCTGGCCCTGCGGGGCCGTCAGCACGTCGGCGAGCGCGACCGAGTCGGGGAGCGGGCCTGTGAGCGGGTCGGGCAGCGGATCGGTGAGCGGGTCGCCCAGCGGGGCCGCGGACTGCGGGACGCCCTGGTGGGGCGTCGCCTGGCCGGGGACCACGGGGGCGGCCTGCGGGGCCGGGACGGCGACCGGCGGCGCGGGCACGACGCCCGGCGGGTGCTCGCTCCAGGCGCCCTGGGCGCCCGGCATGAGAAGCAGGTCGTCGTCCTCGGTGGCGTGCTCGGAGGGGTCCAGGAAGGTGTACGCGCCCGGTGCGGGGATGCCCGGCTGCTCGACCATGCCTGCGTTCTCCGGCAGTCCCTCGCCCGGGACCTGGCCGGTGTCCGTCATGCGTACCCCTCGCCCATCGCTTGTGCTCCTGAAGACTGCGCCCGTCTATGACAACGAGCGCGCGCGCCGCGCGGCACGAAGGACGCGCGGACACCCACTCATTGTCGCGGTCCTCGGCCATCGTGGCAGGGAGATCCGCCACGGTGCGCTGTGGACTGCGCCACGTCGCGCGGTCCCCCCTTGTCCCGTACCACATCGGCGACACAAAGGAGCCACCAATTCAGGACATTGACATACAGAGCGTCGAACGTCCGGGTCCGGTACAACAATCGGCCAGCCTACCCTGCCCCGGTGGGGCGGCCCGGTCACGGGGCTCGGTCGATCCTGCGTCCGGACAGCAGGAAGACGACCGAACGCTCGCGCTCCGACCAGTCGGCGGGATCGAGGCCGACCGTCTGGAGCAGGAGGCTCTCGACGGCGTAGCCGCCGTCGTGGAGGGCCGCGCCGACGGCCTCGGCCTCGTCGCGCGTGGAGGCGTGGGCGACGATCCGTTCGGGGCGCCGGTCGGTGCAGGCCCGGACGACGGGGACGCCGCCGCCGCCGACCCGGACGACGTCGGGTTCGGGCAGGCTCTCCAGGACGTGCGGGGCGCGGCCCGGGACGGTCTGGAGGGGGACGCCGTGGCGGCGGGCGGTCGCCTCGGCCCGGGCGCAGGCCGCGGGGTCGGCGTCCACGGCGATGACGGCGGCGCCGAAGCGGGCGGCCTCGACGGCGAAGGCCCCTCCGGAGCAGCCGATGTCCCAGACGAGGTCGCCGACGCGGGGGCCGAGGCGGGCCAGTTGGGCGGCGCGCAGCGCGGGGTCCTCGCCGGCCGTGGGCCGCTCGGCGGCGGGTGCGGGGCCGGCTCCGGGGCGGGGGCCGTCGGGGGCGTACTCCTCCGCGGGCAGTCCCCAGCCGCGTACCGGAGGGGCGGCCGGGTCCTGGCCGGTCAGCCAGGTGCCGCCGGGGGTGAGGGCGCCGGTGCTGCCGCCGCCGATGACGAGGACGACGTTGGGGTCGCGCCAGACGTGGTCGGCGGCCTTGTCGGAGGTCAGGACGGAGACCTGTTCGCGGTCGGTGCCGAGCTCCTCGCAGACGACGAAGGTGCGGTGGACCCCGTCGAGGAGGAGGGCGAGTTCGGCCGGTCCCGCGCCGGGCGAGGTGAGGACGGCGACCTTGGGGTGGGCGCGGCAGACGTTGACGGCACGACGCAGGGTGCGCTGGTGGGCGACGACGACGCGGGCGTCCTCCCAGGGCATCCCGGCCCGCGCGAAGGCGGCGGCGACGGCGGAGACGGCGGGCACGACCTCGATCTCCAGGCCGTGTTCGGGCGCGCGCAGGGTGCGGACGACGCCGAAGAAGCCGGGGTCGCCGTCGGCGAGGACGACGGCGGTGCCGCGGTGGCCGGCGATGCGGCGGGCGGCGAGGTCGAGGCTGCCGAGGCGGATCCGTTCGGCCTCGGGCGGGACCTCGGGCAGCGCCAGGTGGTGGGCGGCGCCGGCCACCAGGGTGGCGGCGGAGAGAGCGGACCGGGCCGCCTCGGGGAGGGGCGAGCCGTCCCAGCCGATCACCGTGACGCGGTCGGCCATGGTCGTCTGTCTCCTGTGGTGTCGTCGCAGGTCGGGGGCGTTCCGAGGGTACCCCGGAGGGTCCCGGGGGCTCAGCTCCAGTCGGTGTACGAGGAGTAACCGGCCTCGGCCATCTGGTCGGCGACGTCGTCGAGGTCCTCGGGGAGGAGGCCCCAGACGATGTAGTCGGTGCGCAGGTCGGTCCAGTCGCCGTCCTCGGTGCGGGTGCGGGCTATGCAGGCGTTGCGCAGGACGCCTTCGCTGATGCAGCCGATCTTCTGGGCGACCTGCTGGGAGGCGGTGTTGTCGGCGGCGGTGCGCAGCTCGATCCGTTCGAACTTCTGGTCGCCGAAGAGCCAGCGGGCGGTGGCGAGCGCGGCCTCGGAGGCGTAGCCCTCGCCGCGGGCCCAGGGGGCGACGATGTAGGAGATCTCGGTGGAGCGGACGCGCCAGTCGGTGCGGGCCAGCTGGATCACGCCGACCAGGCGCTGGGTGAGGAACTCGGTGACGCCGAGGTCGATGCCCCGGCCGGCGGCCCGCTCCGCGGGGGCGTACTCGGTGATCCAGGTGCGGGCGGCCGCCTCGGTGTACGGCTGGGGCACCGCGGTCCAGGCGCCGACGAGTTCGTCGTTCATCATCTCGGCGAGGGCGGGGGCGTCCGCCTCCTCGAGCGCGCGCAGCACCAACCGGTCCGTGTTGATGGAGATGTCCGGAAAGGTGGTAGTCATGCGCAGCTCCATGCCGTGGACCGTCCGAATCGACCGTGAACGCACAGCATGCAGCATGCGACCGCCTGTGCGCATGGCCGGGTCGGCTGTCGGGTGGGGGTGCGGCGAAGGCCCCGCGCACCGGACGGGGTGCGGGGGCCTTCTGCACAAGGACTGTACGGGGGAGGCGGTCTGACGCTCCCTCGGACGCCGGACGTTACTTGACGGCGCCGAAGGCCGGGATGACCGAGCCCTTGTAGGTGTCCTCGATGTACTTCTTCACCTCGGGCGAGTTGAGGAGCCCGGCGAGCTTCTGCACGCGGGCGTCCTTCTCGTTGCCCGCCTTGACGGCGAGGAAGTTGGCGTACGGGTTGCCGTCCGCCTTCTCCAGGACGAGGGCGTCCTTCGCCGGCTCCAGCTTGGCCTCGATGGCGTAGTTGCCGTTGATGACGGCGGCGTCCACGTCGTTCAGGGCGCGGGGCACGGTGGCGGCCTCCAGCTCCTTGAACTCCAGGCCCTTCTTGTCGGTGATGTCGGAGAGCTTGGCGTTGGTGCCGACGCCCGGCTTGATGGTGATCAGGCCGTTCTCGGCGAGCAGCTGGAGCGCGCGGCCGCCGTTGGTGGTGTCGTTGGGGACGGCGATGGTCTGGCCGGGCTTGATGTCCTTCACCGACGTGAGGCTCTTGGAGTAGAGGCCCAGCGGCTCCAGGTGGACGTTGACCACGGGGACGATGGTCGTCTTGTTCTTCGCGTTGAAGTCGTCGAGGTACGGCTTGTGCTGGAAGAAGTTGGCGTCGACCTGGCCGGACTGGGTGGCGGTGTTCGGCAGGACGTAGTCCGTGAACTCCTTCACCTCCAGCTTCAGGCCGGCCTTCGCGGCCAGGTTGTCCTTGACGAAGTTGAGGATGTCGGCGTGGGGCGTCGGGGACGCGGCGACGACGAGGGGCTTGTCGGCGGAGCCGGCCGCGTCCTTGGCGGAGGACGGGTCCGAGGACGTGCCGCAGGCGGTGAGGCCCAGGGCGAGCGCTGCGGTGGTGGCGAAGCCGGCGGTGAGCTTGATGTTCTTACGCACGAAGAGTGCCTCTTTCAGGTGGTGCGGTGGACGCCTGGACAACAAGTCCGGGCTGTTCTTCGAAGGACGAAGTCGGTGGGCGGGGCGGGACGGCTCAGGCCGTGCGGCCCCGGCGGGCGAGGAGTCGGACGACTCCGTCGCCGATGAGCTGGACGACGGTGACGACGGCGACCAGGACGACGACGGTGACGAGCATGAACGTCGTGTCGAAGCGCTGGTACCCGTAGGTGACGGCCTTGGAGCCGAGGCCCTCGCCGCCGACCGCGCCGGCCATGGCCGAGTAGCCGATGAGCACGATGACGGTGGTGGTGACGCCCGAGACCAGCGAGGGCAGGGCCTGCGGGAGCAGCACCTTGCGGACGATGGTGGGGATGCCGCCGCCCATGGCCTGGACGGCTTCGACGAGCCCGTGGTCGACCTCGCGGACGGCGGTCTCGACGAGGCGGGCGAAGAAGGGGATGGCGCCGATGGCGAGCGGCACGATCATCGCGGTCGGACCGATGAAGGTGCCGACGACGAAGGTGGTGAAGGGGATCAGGGCGATCAGCAGGATGATGAAGGGCAGCGAACGCCCGATGTTCACGATCGCACCGACGATCTTGTTCACCGGCCGGTTCTGCAGCAGTCCGCCCTTGTCCGTGAGGACGAGGAGGATGCCGAGCGGCAGGCCGCCGAGCACGGTGACGACGGTGGCCCACAGGACCATGTAGAGGGTGTCGACGGTGCCCTGCTCCAGCAGCGGCTGCATCTCGGACCAGGTCACTTGGCACCTTCCTTCACCAGTACGGGCGCGTCGGCGGTCTCCGGCGCGTCCTCGACGATCTCCACCTGGAGGCCCTGCTCGCGCAGGAAGCCGACCGGGACGACGTTGTCCTCGTACCGTCCGGGCAGTTCGATCCGCATCCGGCCGATCTGCCGGCCGCCGACCGTGTCCATCGCCGCCCCGAGGATCGAGATGTCGATGTTGTAGGTGCGGGAGAGCTGGGAGATGACCGGCTGGGTGGCGGCCTCGCCGTGGAAGGTGACGTCGACGACGGTCCGGTCGGGGCCGGTGGCGGCGCCGCCGACCGGGAAGAGCTCGGCGGCGAGCTGGGAGCCGGGGGTGGCGAGCAGTTCGCCGACGGTGCCGGACTCCACGATCCGGCCGTGCTGCATGAGCGCGGCGGAGTCGCAGATGGTCTTGACGACGTCCATCTCGTGCGTGATGAGCAGGACGGTGAGGCCGAGCTGCCGGTTGAGGTCGCGCAGCAGCTGGAGGATGGAGCGGGTGGTCTCCGGGTCGAGGGCGCTGGTGGCCTCGTCGGAGAGGAGGACCTTGGGCTCGCCGGCGAGGGCGCGGGCGATGCCGACGCGCTGCTTCTGGCCGCCGGAGAGCTGGCCCGGGTAGGACTTGGCCTTGTCGGCGAGGCCGACGAGGTCGAGGAGTTCCAGGGCCCGGCGGGAGCGCTCGGCGCCGGGGACGCCGAGGATCTCCAGGGGGAGTTCGATGTTGTCCTTGACCGTGCGGGAGGACAGCAGGTTGAAGTGCTGGAAGACCATGCCGATGCTGCTGCGCGCCCGGCGCAGGTCCTTGCCCGCGCGGCGGCCCTTGCCGGCGAGGGCGGTGAGGTCGACTCCGTCGACGGTCACGGTGCCGGAGGTGGGGCGCTCCAGGAGGTTGACGCAGCGGATGAGCGAGGACTTGCCGGCGCCGCTCTGGCCGATCACGCCGAACACCTCGCCCTCGCGGACGTGGAGGTCGACGCCGTCCAGAGCGGTGACCTGGCGGCCGCGCGACTCGTAGACCTTGGTCAGGCCCGAAGTGGTGATCACAGGGGGTTTCCGTCACTGTCGAGTGCGCGGCGCGGGGTCCGCCGGGCACGGGGCATTCGTCGTTCGGACAGTCAGGCGCACGGAAGGCCGGTCCGGCGGTGGCCGGGGAGGCGGCGGGTGCGCGGGGACGGGCACGGTCCACCGCCGGAAGGCGGGAGGATCGGCACGGCCGTCGGGTCTCGCTTCGGGGCGCGAAACTCAGGCGGGGGCCCTCAGAAGGCGCACATTCGACACATACAACGAGCACCGGGCGTCGTGGTCGCCTCGGTCGCAAGGGTGCGGCTGCTCGTCGTGGTCATGTCTGCAAGTAAAACATGCGCAGCTGCGAACACCAGGGGCGTGTCCGAATAGCGGACGCCGTTGAGACGCCATGCGGACACGGCCCCTGGGGGCGCGGCACCCTCCGTCCCGTGTGCCGCCTGCGGGGACGGGGCCCCCGGAGCGGTGCCGGGGAGGATGCCGCGGGCTCCGGTGCGGGCGCCCGTTGTGGCCAAGGCCACGCTCGTCCCCGGCCCCTCCCCCGCGGCGGGGGGCGGGCGCATCGGGCCCTTCGGGCCGTAATACCCTCGGGCGCATGCTTGACGCCCTGACGGTCGCGGTCTCCGTGGCCGCGCTCGCCCTCGCCGCCTGGTGCGGCTTCGCCGCCTTCCGGGACCAGTCCACCAAGGACTGGCACTTCGTCGGCATGGCCGTGGTGACGTTCCTCGTCCTGGTCCAGCTGGTCGTCGGCATCGTGCAGCTGGCGCGCGGCGAGAAGGCGGAGGAGGGGACGACGATCTTCGTCGCCTATCTGCTCGGCGCGCTGTGCGCGGTGCCCATCGCCGGCTTCATGTCGCTCGCGGAGCGCAGCCGCTGGGGTTCGGCGACGGTGGCGGCGGGCGCGGTCGTGCTGGCCGTGCTCGAAGTGCGTCTCTACGACATCTGGACGGTGGGCTGACCATGACCGCGACACAGGAGAAGGACGCGCGGGGCACGAGGAACCGTCTCGTCACGGGCCCGGGCATCCTGCTCGTCTGGCTGTACGGCGTGATGTCGGTCGGCGCGGTCTCCCGCTCGGTCTACCAGATCGCGACCGAGTTCGACCGGGCGCCGCTCGCGTACACCCTGTCGGCGGTCGCGGCCGTGGTCTACGCGTTCATCACCTACACGCTGGTGCGCGGCGGGGAGACGGCCCGCAGGGCGGCGCTGGTGTGCTGCGCCGCCGAGCTCACGGGCGTACTGGTGGTGGGGACGTGGACACTGGTCGAGCCGTCCGCCTTCCCGGACGCGACGGTCTGGTCGGACTACGGCTACGGCTACCTCTTCATCCCGGTCCTGCTGCCGCTGACCGGCATCTGGTGGCTGCGGAGGTCGCGCGCGGTGACGGCGGCCTGAGTCAGGCGGCCTTCTCCAGGGTCACCAGGGTGATCCGGGGGCCGAGTTCGCGGGTGGAGACCTGCTCGTAGCCCTTGCTGCGGTAGAGCCGCAGGTTGCCCTCGCTGCGGTGGCCGGTGAAGAGCCGGAAGCGCTTGGCGGGCGGTACGGGGAGCTGATCGGCGGCGGAGGCGAAGTACCGCTCGATGCCGTCGAGGAGGCGGCCGCCGAGTCCGTGGCGCCGCATGCGCGGGTGGACGATCAGCTTGGCGATCCGGACCGTTCCGTCGTCGTCGAGACGGGCCCGCACGGAGGCGACGACCTCGTCGCCGAGCCGGGCCACGAGGCCGTGCCCCTCGTCGAGTTCGGCGCGCAGCGCGTCGAGGGTCTGGGTGAGGGGCTCGATGGACCAGTCCCCGTAGAGCTCCGCCTCGCTCTGGTAGCAGAGGTACTGCAGCTTCAGGATGTGCTCCGCGTCCCGCTCTTCCGCTGCTGAGATGGTCACACTCAGGCCCATGTGTGCACGCCTCCCGCTCATCTGTCGATCATCGGTTTACCGCACCCTTCCCCGTCGACCCGGGGCGGGAACCTCTGCCGCCAGCATTCTGCGCAGGCATCCCAGGCAACGGGAACGCATCGGCCCCAGACTGCCCTGTGAGATACCCAACTCTCCTGCGATTTCGCGGTAGGTGGGGTCCTGGGGGTCGAGCATCGCCGCGAGCACCCGGGGGCAGCGGCCGGGTGTCCGGGTGACGGCGGCGCGCAGGGTGCGGCGGCCCTCGGCGGCCATCAGGGAGTGTTCCGGGGAGCCGTGGAGCGCGGCGTCGTCCGTCCCGTGGGCCGGTTCGTCCGGGTAGGGGCGCTCGCGGTCGGTGGTCCGGCGGGCGCGGCGCGCCTCCGCGCGGACGGCCCGGCGGAGCCATTCGGCGGGTCGTTCGGGGGCTCCCGTCTCGCGGAGCCGTTCCAGCAGACGTACCCAGACGGCCTGTTCCAGGTCGCCCGGCTCGATCCCTGCGGCCGGCGCCTCGGCGTCGGACTCGGCGGCGAGCAGGGGCGCGAGGGAGGCGAGGAGGCCGGGGGCGGTGTCGGCCGCGGCGCCGGGCAGCGGCGCGCGTCCGGTGGGGGGCCGGAGGGCGGTGGCGGGCGCGGAGGCGGTGGGGGTGGTCATGACCGGCACGATGCGGCGGTGACCGGCCGCGGTTGCGGTACGGGGCGTAAACCACCCGGGAGGGGGGTCGTGCGGGCGCGGCGGCCGGCCCGCACGGCCCCCGGGCGGTCAGCCGCGGGCGGCGAGGTCCGCGGCGGCGAGCAGGGCGGTGTCCGTGTTGTCGGAGAAGATGCCGTCGATGCCCGTCTCCAGGTAGCGCTTCAGGGCGCCGAAGGAGTCGCCGTAGGCGTTGGGGTCGGTGCCGCGGCGGAAGTCGGCGGGCAGGAAGGTGTTCTCGTTGCGGTGCGTGTACGGGTGGAGGATCAGCCCCGCGGCGTGGGCGTCCCGGACCAGGGTGGTCGGGGTGCCGAGGCGGCCGCCCGCGTCCTTGGGGATGACCAGGTCGAGGGTGGGGCCGATGCCCTGCGCGTAGGAGGAGATCCAGCGCAGCCCGGCGGGCGTGACCAGGTCGGCGACGGTACGGGGGTCCCCCGCCTGGACGAAGTCCCAGGGGCGGCTGCCGGCGCCGGAGAGCAGGACGACGCGCGGCGAGTCCACCAGCTTCGCCAGGCGCTGGATGCTGCTCGGCTCGAAGGACTGGAGGAAGACCGGGGAGTTCGCGTGGTGGCGTCCGTAGCGGCGCAGGAGCCGGGCGAGCCGCTCCTCCAGGCCGAGGCCGAGGGAGCGGAAGTACGTGGGGTGCTTGGTCTCGACGTGGAGCCAGATCTCGCGGCCCCGGCGGCGGCCCTCGTCCTCGGCCCAGCGCAGGACCTCCTCGAAGGTGGGGACCTCCCAGCGGCCGTCGTAGAGGGTGTTCTCCTGGCGGGTGCCGGGGATGCGCTCCTTGGCCCGCAGGGTCTTCAGCTCGGCGAGCGTGAAGTCCTCGGTGAACCAGCCGGTGAGGGGGACGCCGTCGACGCTCCTGGTCGTCCGGCGGGAGGCGAACTCGGGGTGGTCGGCGACGTCGGTGGTGCCGGTGATGTCGTTCTCGTGGCGGCAGACCAGGTGCCCGTCCTTCGTGGGGACGAGGTCCTGCTCGATGACGTGGGCGCCGAGGTCGAGGGCGTGCCGGTAGGAGCCCAGGGTGTGCTCGGGGCGGTAGCCGCTGGCGCCGCGGTGGGCGATGACGGTGGGGACGGGCAGGGAGCGGTAGCCGTGCCCGTGGCCCGCGCCCCGGGGCGCGGCGGCGCCGCGGGCCTCGTCGGCGTGGGCGGTGCCGGCGGGCAGGACCGTCGAGGCCCCCAGTACCGCCGCGGCGCCGGCCGCGCCGAGTACCGTCCGCCGTGCCGGGGTCGGGTGCGCACCCTGTGTCATGAAGGCTCCTCCTGTGTGATGTCCCGTACCTGTCATCGGGGGGTTCCGACGCTAGGGAAGAACGCCCTACGGGCGGCAGACCTCGGCCGAACATGGCGGAAACACACGTCAACACTGCGTATCCACTGGGTGAACCCGATGTGCGGGCTACGGTGACCCGCGAGTATCGTCGCCAGCTGCACCGTCGGCTCGACTGACGCGCACGACCGACTCGCTCGACAGACCCGCGTCACACCGGAGGAACCGTTGTCCCGTCTCGCGCTCATCAAGGCAGTGCTCGGACCGCTCCTGCGGCTGATGTTCCGGCCCCGCGTGGAGGGCGTCGAGAACATCCCGGGCTCCGGCCCGGTGATCCTGGCCGGCAACCACCTGACCTTCATCGACTCCATGATCATGCCGATCTGCACGGACCGCCCGGTCTACTTCATCGGCAAGGACGAGTACGTGACGGGCAAGGGCCTCAAGGGCCGTCTGATGGCCTGGTTCTTCACCGGCGTGGGCATGATCCCGGTCGACCGGGACGGTGGCCGCGGCGGTGTGGCGGCGCTGATGACGGGCCGCCGGGTGCTCGACGAGGGCAAGGCCTTCGCCATCTACCCGGAGGGCACCCGCTCCCCCGACGGCCGGCTCTACCGGGGCCGTACGGGCATCGCGCGGCTCACCCTGATGACGGGCGCGCCGGTGGTGCCGTTCGCGATGATCGGCACCGACAAGATCCAGCCGGGCGGCTCGGGCCTGCCGCGTCCGGGCCGTGTGACGGTCCGGTTCGGCGAGGCCATGGAGTTCTCGCGGTACGACGGCATGGACCGCGACCGCTACGTGCTGCGGGCGGTGACCGACTCGGTGATGTCCGAGGTGATGCGCCTGTCCGGGCAGGAGTACGTCGACATGTACGCCACCAAGGCGAAGGCCGCGTAGGTCCCGTCGCCCCCGTGGAGGTGCCCCGTACGGCCGTGGCCGTACGGGGCACCTCCACGTGGTCCCGCGGTGCGGGACGTCAGTGCGCGGCGCCGCTCTCCAGCTTCTGGCCCCTCAGCAGGAACCAGGCCGCGACCGCGGTCGCGAGGAGGACGGCGGCGCCGACGCCGGCCGCGATGCGCAGGCCGTCGACGAACGCCTCCTGGGCGGCCGTCACCAGGGCGGTCGCGGTCTCCGGGGCGAGACCGGCGGAGGCCTCGACCGCGCCGCCGAGCGACTCGTGGGCGGCCGACGCGACGCCCGAGGGGACGCCGGCCGGGGTGGCGAAGCCCTGGTAGACGCCGGTCACGATCGAGCCGAGGATGGCGATGCCGAGCGCGGCGCCCAGTTCGTACGCGGTCTCGGAGACGGCGGAGGCCGAACCGGCCTGCTCCTTGGGGACGCTGGACAGGATCACGTCGGCGGTGACGGTGAACGAGAAGCCCGCGCCCACGCCGACCACGAGCAGGCTCGCGCCGAGCAGCGGGTAGCCGGTGTGCTGGTCGAGCGTGGTCAGCACGGCGAGCGAGAGGCCGATGGCCGCGAGGCCGCCGGTCACCACCGAGCGGACGGAGAACCGGCGGGCGGCGACACCCGCGACCAGACCGGCCGTCACGGCGCCGATCGCGGCCGGCAGCTCGGCCAGACCGGCCTCCAGGGGCTGGCGGCCCTGGACCAGCTGGAAGAACTGGGACAGGAAGAACACCAGCCCGGACAGGCCGAGGATGGTCAGCAGGTCCGCGAGGACGGCGCCGGAGAAGCCGCGGTGGCGGAAGAGGCGCATGTCCAGGAGCGGCACCGGCAGGGTCAGCTGCCGGCGGACGAATCCGGCCAGCGCGGCGACACCGATGAGGGCGGCGACGGCGGAGTCCGGGGTCAGGCCGTGCGAGGCCAGCTCCTTGACGGCGTAGACGACGCCGATCATGCCGACCAGCGACAGGCCGACGCTGGGGACGTCCCAGGGGCCCGGGTTCGGGTTCTTCGACTCGGGGATCAGCCTGATGCCGACCAGGACGAGGACGGCCATGACGGGCAGGTTGATGAGGAAGACCGAGCCCCACCAGAAGTGCTCCAGGAGGAACCCTCCGACGACCGGTCCGACGGCGGCGCCGGCCGAGGCCATGGCACCCCAGATGCCGATGGCGAGGCTGCGCTCGCGGGGGTCGTGGAAGAGGTTGCGGATGAGCGCCAGGGTGGCCGGCATCAGGGTCGCGCCGGCGACGCCGAGCAGCGCACGCGCCACGATCATCATCTCGGGGCTGGTCGCGTAGGCGTTCAGGACCGAGACGGCGCCGAAGGCGGTGGCACCGATCAGCAGCAGCTTCTTGCGGCCGATGCGGTCGCCGAGACTGCCCATGGAGACCAGGAGTCCGGCGATCACGAACGAGTAGACGTCGCCGATCCACAGGAGCTGCGTGCCCGACGGCTGCAGGTCCTCGGTGAGGAACGGGGTGGCGAGGCCGAGCACCGTGGCGTCGACGGCCACGAGGAGGACCGCCAGGACGAGGACGGAAAGGGCGAGCCACCGACCGGAGCGGCGCACGCCCTCGATATGGCTCTTGGTGTCGAGGGTGCCGGTACTCACTTCTCCACGCTCCTGCGCGCTCCGCCGAGCAGCAGCTCGGCGATCATGTACTGAAAGTCGTTGGCGGCGACCCGGCCGTCCTGTACGGCCCAGGCGCCGGAGCCGATCAGCCCGTAGAGGGCCTCGGACAGCCAGGCGGGGGTCAGGTCGATCCGGAAGACGCCGTGCTCCTGGCCGCGCCGGAACAGGTCCGCGATCCGGGCGTCGAGCCGGGCCCAGCCCTCGTTCTGCTCGTCGCCCTCGAACAGCTGGTTCTCGGTGACGAGGAACGACAGCAGCGGGGCGACGGGCTCCACCTCGGCGATGAGCCGGCGGACGGCGGCGTCCTCGGGTCCCTCGTCGAGCCGGGCCCGGTCGAGCGCCTGCTCCAGCTCCTCGATCCCGAGCGCTTCGAGCGCCCGCACCAGTGCGAGCCGCCCGGCGAACTGGCGGTGCAGCGTCGCGCGCCCGATCCCCGCCGCGCGGGCGACCTCGTCCATGGTGGCGGTGGCCTTGCGGGAGAGAAGGGCGGCGGCGGTGCGGAGCACGTGGTTGCGATCGACGGCCATGAGACAACCATACATCAAATGAGACGTTGATGTCTCACTCTGGGAAGGGCGACACCCGTATGCTCGGCCGATGGACTCCACCGTCACCCTGCGGGCCGCCGCGACGCCGGCCCTCCCCGCCCTCGTCCTCCGCCCCTGGCGCGCCCGGGACATCCCCTCGCTGATCGAGGCGTGCCAGGACCCGGTCCTGCGCCACCGGACGAGTCACCGGGTGGACGACGAGGCCGACGGGGCGCGGTGGCTGGAGACCCAGCGGCGGGGCTGGGCCACCGGGGAGCGCTTCGCCTTCGCGGTCCTGGAGGAGGGGCCGGACGCGCGGGAGGGCGCCCTGGTCGGCAACGCGGTGCTCAAGGGGGTCACCCCCGGCGGACCGGCGGCCGAGGTGGGGTACTGGACGGCGGCTCCCGCACGCGGGAAGGGCGTCGCCCCGCGCGCGCTGGACGCGCTCACCGAGTGGGCCTTCGCCGCCTTCGGACCCGACGGCCTGGAACGGCTCGGCCTGCTGCACCAGGTCGACAACACGGCGTCCTGCCGCGTCGCGGAGAAGAGCGGATACGTCCTCGACCGCGTCCTGGAGGCCTTGCCGCCCGCCTACCCGCTCGACGGCCACCTGCACGTCCGGCGCGCGGTCGGCTGAGGACGCCCGGACCGGCGGACTCCCGGACGCACGGGAACGCGCCGAGCCGCCGCCCGGGGAAGGGCGGCGGCTCGGTGACGTACGGGGGTCCGGGTGCCCGACCGGGTGCCGGTGCTCTCCGGGTCCGGGTGACGCACCGGGTGCGGGCGCTCTCGCGGTCCCGGAGACGCGCGGGCCCCGGAGACGTACGGGCCCCGGTACGGGGTTACTTCTGCTTGGCGGTGGCCCAGGCGTGCTGGATCACCAGGTCGGCCTTGACCTCGACGAGCTGGGTGGCGACGGCGGACGGGGCGGTGCCGCCGCGGCCGTCACGGGAGGCGAGGGCGCCGGGGACGTTGAGGACGGACCGGACCTCGGGGGTGAGGTGCTCGGAGATCTTGGCGAACTGGTCGTCCGTCAGCTCGTCGAGCTCCTTGTCCTCGGACTCGGCGACCTTGACGCACTCGCCGGCGACCTCGTGGGCCACCCGGAAGGGGACGCCCTGCTTGACCAGCCACTCCGCGATGTCCGTCGCGAGGGAGAAGCCCGCCGGGGCCAGCTCCTCCATGCGCTCCCGGTTCACCGTGAGGGTGGCCATCATGCCGGTGAAGGCCGGCAGCAGGATCTCCAGCTGGTCGCAGGAGTCGAAGACCGGCTCCTTGTCCTCCTGGAGGTCGCGGTTGTACGCGAGGGGGAGGGCCTTGAGGGTCGCGAGGAGGCCCGACAGGTTGCCGATGAGGCGGCCGGACTTGCCCCGGGCCAGCTCGGCGATGTCCGGGTTCTTCTTCTGCGGCATGATCGACGAGCCCGTGGAGAAGGCGTCGTGCAGGGTCACGAAGGAGAACTCCTTCGTGTTCCAGATGATGATCTCCTCCGCGATCCGCGAGAGGTTGATGCCGATCATCGCCGTGATGAAGGCGAACTCGGCGACGAAGTCGCGGGAGGCCGTGCCGTCGATCGAGTTGCCGGCCGAACCCCGCTCGAAGCCGAGGTCCTTGGCGACCGCCTCCGGGTCGAGACCCAGCGACGAGCCGGCGAGGGCGCCGGAGCCGTACGGGGAGACCGCCGTCCGGGTGTCCCACTGCCGCAGCCGCTCCGCGTCCCGGGAGAGGGACTGGACGTGGGCCAGGACGTGGTGGGCGAAGAGCACCGGCTGCGCGTGCTGGAGGTGCGTACGGCCGGGCATGGCGACGTCCGGGTGCGCCTCGGCGAGACCCACCAGGGCGTCCTGGAGCTCGGCGACGAGGCCGCCGATGATCCGGGCGTGGTCCCGCAGGTACATCCGGAAGAGCGTGGCGACCTGGTCGTTCCGGGACCGGCCGGCGCGCAGCTTGCCGCCGAGGTCCGGGCCGAGGCGCTCCAGGAGGCCCCGCTCCAGGGCGGTGTGGACGTCCTCGTCGGCGATGGTGCCGACGAAGGACCCGTCGGCGACGTCCGCCTCCAGCCGGTCGAGCCCGGCGAGCATGCGGGTCAGCTCGTCCTCGGTGAGCAGCCCCGCCTTGTGCAGCACGCGCGCGTGGGCACGGGAACCGGCGATGTCGTACGGCGCGAGACGCCAGTCGAAGTGGACCGACGCGGACAGCTTCGCGAGGGCCTCGGCGGGGCCGTCGGCGAACCGGCCGCCCCAGAGCCGGACGTCACCGTTGTTGCTGCTCACAGCTGCTGCTCCTCGGGAGAAGTGGGTCTACCGCCGCCTCCGGGTCCGGGCCTTGGACGGGGAGGCGGTCTATTCAACGCGTGCGGGTCACGCCAGGTCGCGCCGGACGGCGGCGAGCGCCCTTCCGGTGGGCATAACTATGCAATGCACCGTATGTTTTGTCAACGCGCCCCCGGACCGGGTGCCTCCCGCGGCACCGGTCGTCCGACGGCACCGCCCGCGGGACACCCCCTGGACTTCGCCCCTGCCGAGCACCGCCTCCGACGACGTCGCCCACCGACCGGCACTCGCGCGGGCGGGCTCCGACGCGCGCACGTGGGCGACCCGGATGCGCCTCGCGCTCCGGATCGGACGGGGGTGTGTCCGAGGCGGGACCGACCGGGGGGTGAGACACCGGGGGTCACGGGCCGGTGGAGCGAGCAGAATGCCGGACATGGGTAAGACATACGAACGTATCGACGGACGGCTGCGGGCCTTCATCGAGGCGCAGCCGGTGTTCTTCACGGCGACCGCCCCGCTCTCGGGGGACGGGCACGTCAACCTCTCCCCGAAGGGACGGCGCGGCACGCTCGTCGTGCTCGACGAACTGACGGTCGCCTACGTGGACTTCGGGGGCAGCGGCGCCGAGACGATCGCGCATCTCCGGGAGCCGGGGAACGGCCGGATCACGCTCATGTGGACCGCGTTCGAGGGTCCCCCGACGGTCGTGCGGGTGCACGGGCGCGGGGAGGCGGTGCTGCGGGACGACCCGCGCTGGGGCGAGCTGTTCGCGAGGTTCCCGGCCGAGGCGGTGGAGGGCCAGGGCAGCGCGCGGGCGATCGTCGTCGTGCACGCGCGGCGGGTGAGCGACGCCTGCGGGTACGCCGTCCCGCTGATGGAGTACCAGGAGGACCGGTCGTTGCACGCCGAGTACTTCAACCGCAAGACGGACCAGGAGTTCAACGCGTACTGCGAGCGCAAGGACCACATCGGGACCAGCCTCGACGGGCTGCCGGGGCTCCCGCTGCCGCTGCCGCCGCAGCCCGCCCGATAGCGCCGGACGGCCCCTCAGCGCGCGCGGCGGCGGGCGCGGGCGCCTAGCGTCACGGCCATGCGCACCCTCCTGGCGCTCGGCGCCGCACTGCTGTCGCTGGCCGCCGCGCCCGCCCCGGTCCCCGCGCCCGTGTCCCTGCCCGCGCGGATGGCGGACACGGGCGGGGGCTCACAGCTGATCACCGCGGTGGCCGCGGACACGGACGCCACCGCGGGATGGGTCACGTGGTGGGACCGGCGCGGCGGGCGGTGGGTGGAGGCGGGGTCGGCGCCCGCGCGGTTCGGCGCGCACGGGCTCGCCGAGGGGACGGAGCGCCGGCAGGGCACGAACACGACGCCCACCGGGCTCTACCGCCTGCCGTACGCCTTCGGGGTGGCCCCGCGGCCGGACGGGACCCGCTTCCCCTACGCCCG
Source organism: Streptomyces sp. NPDC104202 (assembly GCF_055584185.1). NCBI lineage: Bacteria > Bacillati > Actinomycetota > Actinomycetes > Kitasatosporales > Streptomycetaceae > Streptomyces > Streptomyces sp. NPDC104202. Next base: position 52,615 of record NZ_JBVJMN010000002.1, read on the forward strand.
GGTCACCGAGCGGTCCTGGTGGTGCCAGGACAACGCCTCGCGCGCGTACAACCGCTGGACCGAGGGACTGCCCCCGGACTGCCGGGCGGGCGAGGCCGAGCACCTCTCCGCGTACGGCACGCAGTACGCGCACGCGCTCGTCATCGGGTTCAACTACGACCGGCCGGTGCGCGGGCGCGGGGCCGGGATCTTCCTGCACGTCGACGGGGCCGGCGCGACCGCCGGCTGCGTCTCGGTGCCGGCCGGCGCCATGCGCGCGGTGCTGGCCTGGGCGAACCCCGTGCGCCGCCCGCACATCGCCGTCGGCACGCGGGGCGGGCCGACGGCGATCACACGGTACTGAGCGGGGGGGCGGCCGGGGACTACCTCTGCGCCAGCTTCAGCAGGTGGTCGGCGAGCGCCTGACCACCCGACGGGTCGCGGCTGATGAGCAGGAGGGTGTCGTCACCCGCGATCGTGCCGAGGATGGCGTGCAGTTCGGCCTGGTCGATGGCGGACGCGAGGAACTGGGCCGCGCCGGGCGGCGTCCGCAGCACCACCAGGTTCGCCGACGCCTCTGCGGAGATCAGCAGTTCGCCGGAGAGCCGCCGCATGCGCTCCTCCTTGGCGGACTCGCCGAGGGGGGCCTGCGGGGTGCGGAAACCGCCCTCGCTGGGCACCGCGTAGATCAGCTCGCCGCCGGTGTTGCGGATCTTCACCGCGCCCAGCTCGTCGAGGTCGCGGGAGAGCGTCGCCTGGGTGACGCTCAGCCCGTCGTCCGCGAGGAGCTTGGCGAGCTGGCTCTGCGACCGCACCGGCTGCCGGTTGAGGATGTCGACGATCCTGCGGTGGCGTGCGGTACGGGTCTGCGGAACGGACGGCCCTCCCCCAGGCTCCGCCTGGGGGGACCCCCAGCGCTCGTTCTCCTGCGCGTCGGTCATCGTCGTCTCATTCTCCGCTTCGTCCTTGCCCGTTCGCCACGTCGAGGACTCCGGGCAGGGCCTGGAGGAAGGCGTCCGCCTCGGCGTCGGTGAGGAGCAGCGAAGGCATGATCCGTACGACATCGGGGGCGGGCGCGTTCACCAGGAGGCCGGCGTCCTGAGCCGCCTGCTGCACCTGGGGTGCGAGGGACTCCGTGAGCACGATACCCAGCAGAAGGCCCGCGCCACGGACGTGGGAGACCAGCGGATGGCCCAGACCCTCGATTCCCTGCCTCAGCCGCTCGCCGACCGACTTCACGTGATCGAGCGCCGCGTCGGCCGCGAGGGTGTCCAGGACGGCGAGGCCGGCGGCGCAGGCGACCGGGTTGCCGCCGAAGGTGGTGCCGTGGTGGCCGGGTCCGAAGAGCTCCGCCGCCTCGCCGAAGGCGACGGTCGCGCCGATCGGGAGGCCGCCGCCGAGTCCCTTGGCGAGGGTCACGACGTCCGGCTCGACGCCCTCGTGCGCCTGGTACTCGAACCAGTGGCCACAGCGGCCGATGCCGGTCTGGACCTCGTCGAGGACGAGGAGGGTGCCGGTGGCGCGGGTGATCTCGCGGGCCGCCCTGAGGTATCCGGCGGGCGGTACGACGACGCCGTTCTCGCCCTGGATCGGCTCGATGATCACGAGGGCGGTGTCCTCGGTGACCGCGGCGCGCAGCGCCTCGGCGTCGCCGTAGGGGACGTGGGTGACGTCGCCGGGCAGCGGCAGGAACGGCGTCTGCTTGGCGGGCTGCCCGGTGAGCGCCAGGGAGCCCATGGTCCGGCCGTGGAAGCCGCCCCGGGTGGCGACCATGTGGGAGCGGCCGGTGAGCCGGCCGATCTTGAAGGCGCCTTCGACGGCCTCGGCCCCCGAGTTGCAGAAGAAGACCTTCCCGGGCCGGCCGAAGAGGGCGAGGAGCCGCTCGGCGAGGGCGACGGGCGGCTCGGCGACAAAGAGGTTGGAGACGTGGCCCAGGGTCCCGATCTGCGCCGTGACGGCCTCGACGACGGCCGGGTGGGCGTGGCCGAGGGCGTTGACGGCGATGCCGCCGACGAAGTCCAGGTACTCCGTGCCGTCGGCGTCCCAGACCCGGGCGCCCTCACCGCGGACGAGGGGCAGCCGGGGGGTGCCGTAGTTGTTCATGAGCGAGCCCTGCCACCGCTGGGTCAGCTCCGTGTTGCCGTCGTGGTCGGCGCTCATTTTTCCCCCAGATCGTCCGGCACGACCATCGTGCCGATGCCCTCGTCGGTGAAGATCTCCAGCAGGATCGAGTGCTGCACCCGTCCGTCGATGACGCGGGCGGTGGTGACGCCGTTGCGCACGGCGTGCAGGCAGCCCTCCATCTTGGGGACCATGCCGCTGGAGAGGTCGGGCAGGAGCTTCTCCAGCTGGCTCGCGGTGAGCCGGCTGATGACCTCGTCGCTGTTCGGCCAGTCCTCGTAGAGGCCCTCGACGTCGGTCAGGACCATCAGGGTCTCGGCGCCCAGCGCCGCAGCGAGTGCCGCAGCCGCCGTATCAGCATTGACGTTGTAGACATGTCCGTCGTCCTCGGAACGGGCGATGGAGGAGACGACCGGGATCCGGCCGTCGTCCAGGAGGGCTTGGATGGCGCCGGTGTCGATGGCGGTGATCTCGCCGACCCGGCCGATGTCGACGCGTTCGCCGCCGATGAGCGGCTGGTGCTTGACGGCGGTGATGGTGTGGGCGTCCTCGCCGGTGAGTCCGACGGCGAGCGGGCCGTGCTGGTTGAGCAGCCCGACGAGTTCGCGCTGGACCTGGCCGGCGAGGACCATCCGCACGACGTCCATGGCGTCCTCGGTGGTGACCCGCAGGCCGGCCTTGAACTCGCTGACGATGCCGTGCCGGTCGAGGGCGGCGCTGATCTGGGGGCCGCCTCCGTGCACCACGACCGGCTTGAGGCCGGCGTGGCGCAGGAAGACGACGTCCTGGGCGAAGGCGGCCTTGAGGTCGTCGTCGATCATGGCGTTGCCGCCGAACTTGATGACGACCGTCCTGCCGTGGTGCCGCGTGAGCCAGGGCAGTGCCTCGATGAGGATCTGGGCCTTCGGGAGGGCGGTGTGCTTCCGCGCGGTGTGGGTCATGACGAGTACGCGCTGTTCTCGTGGACGTAGTCGGCGGTGAGGTCGTTCGCCCAGATGACGGCGGACTCGGTGCCGGCGGCCAGGTCGGCCGTGACGGTGACCTCCCGGTAGCGCATGTCGACCAGGTCGCGGTCCTCGCCGACGGAGCCGTTCCGGCAGACCCAGACGCCGTTGATGGCGACGTTCAGCCGGTCGGGCTCGAAGGCCGCCCGGGTCGTGCCGATGGCGGAGAGGACGCGGCCCCAGTTGGGGTCCTCGCCGTGGATGGCGCACTTGAGGAGGTTGTTGCGGGCGATGGAGCGGCCGACCTCGACGGCGTCGTCCTCGGTCGCCGCGTTGACGACCTCGATGCGGATGTCCTTGCTGGCGCCCTCGGCGTCGCCGATGAGCTGGCGGGCGAGGTCGTCGCAGACGGCCCGTACGGCCTCGGTGAACGCGTCCTGCGCGGGCGTGGTGCCGGAGGCGCCGGAGGCCAGCAGGAGGACGGTGTCGTTGGTGGACATGCAGCCGTCGGAGTCGACCCGGTCGAAGGTGACGCGGGTGGCGCCCCTCAGGGCGCTGTCGAGGCCGGCCGCGTCGACGTCGGCGTCCGTGGTGAGGACGACGAGCATGGTGGCGAGGCCGGGGGCGAGCATGCCGGCGCCCTTGGCCATGCCGCCGACGGTCCAGCCGTCGCGGGTGACGACGGCCGTCTTGTGCACGGTGTCGGTGGTCTTGATGGCGATGGCGGCCTTCTCGCCGCCGTGCTCGGAGAGTTCGGCCGCGGCCTTCTCGACGCCGGGGAGCAGCTTGTCCATGGGGAGCAGGACGCCGATGAGGCCGGTGGAGGCCACGGCGACGTCGCCCGCTGCGACGTCGGTGCCCAGCTTGGCGAGGACCTCCGCGGTCTTCTCGGCGGTGGCGTGGGTGTCCTGGAAGCCCTGGGGGCCGGTGCAGGCGTTGGCGCCGCCGGAGTTGAGGACGACCGCGGTCAGTTCGCCGTCGGCCAGGACCTGCTGGGACCAGAGGACGGGTGCGGCCTTGACGCGGTTGGAGGTGAAGACTCCCGCGGCGGCGCGGCGGGGCCCGGTGTTGACCACGAGGGCCAGGTCCGGGTTGCCGTTCTGCTTGATCCCGGCGGCGATGCCCGCCGCCGTGAATCCCTTCGCTGCGGTGACGCTCACTGTGTCTCTCCGTTCGCTTCTCCGGCCGTGCGGGGCGGAGGTGCGGGTCTCGTCGTGGTCTGCGGACCGGTGGCCGCGCGCGGGTCACTCACGGAGCGACTCCCGTCGTGGACAGTCCGGTGCTCTCGGGGAGGCCGAGGGCGATGTTCATGCTCTGCACCGCGCCGCCGGCGGTGCCCTTGGTCAGGTTGTCGATGGCGCTGATCGCGATGATCCGGTTCGCGGCCGCGTCATGCGTGACCTGCACCTGAACGGCGTTGGAACCGTAGACGGACGCCGTCGCCGGCCACTGGCCCTCGGGCAGCAGGTGGACGAAGGGCTCGTCCGCGTAGGCCTTCTCGTACGCGGCCCGGACGCTCTCGGCGGTGACGCCGGGCTTCGCGGCGGCCGTGCAGGTGGCGAGGATGCCGCGGGGCATCGGGGCCAGGGTCGGCGTGAAGGAGACGGTGACCCGCTCCCCCGCCGGTCCGCTCAGGTTCTGGATCATCTCGGGGGTGTGGCGGTGGCCGCCGCCGACGCCGTACGGCGACATGCTGCCCATGACCTCGCTGCCGAGCAGGTGCGGCTTGGCGGCCTTGCCCGCTCCGGAGGTGCCGGACGCGGCGACGATCACGGCCTCCGGCTCGGCGAGTCCGTGGGCGTACGCCGGGAAGAGCGCGAGCGAGACGGCGGTGGGGTAGCAGCCGGGTACGGCGACGCGCTTGGAGCCCTCCAGGGCGGCGCGGGCGCCGGGCAGTTCGGGGAGGCCGTAGGGCCAGGTGCCGGCGTGCGGGGAGCCGTAGTACGTCTCCCAGTCGGCCGGGTCCACCAGCCGGAAGTCCGCCCCCATGTCGACGACGAGGACGTCCGGCCCGAGCTGTTCGGCCACGGCCGCGGACTGTCCGTGCGGCAGCGCCAGGAAGACGACGTCGTGGCCGGCGAGCTCCTCGGCCGTGGTCGGCACGAGGACGCGGTCGGCGAGCGGGAGCAGGTGGGGCTGGAGGCCGCCGAGCCGCTGACCGGCGTTGGAGTGGCCGGTCAGGGTCCCGATCTCGACGTCCGGGTGTCCCAGCAGAAGGCGCAGGAGCTCTCCGCCCGCGTATCCGCTCGCCCCTGCCACTGCTACTCGTACCGTCATCGAAACCCTCCTCATGGATGGCATGACTATACGTAAGCCCGCAGCTTTATGCAACGACTATCCGGCCAACCTCGGCAGGCGGCGGCGCGGCGACGGCCCCCACCCGTCGGGGTGGGGGCCGTCACGGCCGGCCGGGGACCGAGGAGCCCGCCCGCGGGGGCCCAGGTCCCCGCGGGCGGGGGCCGCGGTCAGTCCGCGGAGCCGAACCACCGGGCGAGGTGGCCGGCGAGCTCCCCTTGGTCGTCGCCGACCCAGGCGACGTGACCGTCGGGGCGGAGGAGCAGGGCGGGGACGTCGAGGGTCCCGCCGGCCGCGTCGCCCTCGCCGAAGGCCACGCGGTCGACCCGGTCCGCCCACCCCTCGACGGAGAGGCCGCCGGTGCGGTCGAGCAGGAGGCCGCGGCCGCTGCGCAGCAGCTCGTAGAGCCGCCCCTCCGGCAGGTCGAGGTCGCGCAGGCGGCGGCCGAGGAGGGCGTGCCCCTCGCCGAGGTCGTAGCGGACGTCGACGGCGGTGATGAGGCCGGTGACGTGACGGTTCACCTCCTCGAAGTCCATCAGCCGGGTGAACAGCGCGCGCAGGGCGGCGGCCCCGGGGTCGGTGCCCAGGAGCGCGATGCCCGCCCGGGTGCTGTCCAGGACGGCGGCGCCGACCGGGTGGCGCTCGGCGTGGTAGCTGTCGAGGAGCCCCTCGGGGGCCCGGCCCTTCACCTCGGCGGCGAGCTTCCAGCCGAGGTTGAAGGCGTCCTGGACGCCGAGGTTGAGGCCCTGCCCGCCGGTGGGCGGATGGATGTGCGCCGCGTCGCCGGCCAGCAGCACCCGGCCGACGCGGTAGCGCTCGGCCTGGCGGGTGGCGTCGCCGAACCGGGAGAGCCAGCGCGGCGAATGGGCGCCGAAGTCGGTGCCCGCGACGGCCCGGAGCCGCTCCCGGAAGTCCTCCAGGGTCGGCGGGACGGTCCGGTCCTCGGCCACCCCGTCGGCCGGCGCGACCACCCGGTACACCCCGTCGCCGATCGGGGCGAGCCCGAACCGCAGCTGGGTCTTGCGGACCTCCGCGACGACGGCGGCGACCGTCTCCGCGTCGGCCGTCACCTCCAGCTCGCCCAGCAGCGTCTCGACCCTGGCCGGCTCGCCGGGGAAGCCGACGCCGATCAGCTTGCGCACCGCGCTGCGGCCGCCGTCGCACCCGACGACGTAGCGCGAGCGCAGCGACGTGCCGTCGGCGAGCTCGACGGTGACGCCGTCCTCGTCCTGGGCCAGCCCGACCACCTCCCGGCCGCGCCGGACGTCGACGCCGACCTCCAGGGCGTACTCGTTGAGCAGCCGTTCGGTGACGGGCTGCGGGGTGGCGAGCCCGTAGTCGTGGGCCGTGTCCAGCCCCTCCGGCCACGGCTTGGCGATGCCCCCGAAGAGACCGCCGACCCGGAACTTCTCGCTGACCGCGAGGAAGCGGTCCAGCAGGCCGCGCTGGTCCATGATCTCGACGCTGCGCGCGTGCAGCCCCTGGCCGCGGGACTGCTGCGTCTGCTCGGGCAGCCTCTCCAGGACGACCACCGACACGTCGGCCAGCCGCAGCTCGCCGGCCAGCATCAGGCCGGTCGGTCCGCCGCCCACCACGATCACGTCCACCATCACTCGTCGAACCCCGTTCGTCGTCTGTCGCGCAGGTCGGGAGGCCGGCCGTGCGGGCGCCGCGGGGCGCCCGCCGGGTTCCGCGTTTCCGCAGGTCGGCGGCCTCGGCCGACCATTCTGGAGCAGTACGGGGGCCTTGCCGCAAGGCCCCCTGTGCGCTATATCTTGAGAGTGGCAAGGAGTGCGAGACCTCCTTGCCTTTTCTTTTGCCCCGCGCAGGGCGGACCCCGGCCCGCCGGGGGTCCCGCCGACCCGGCGTTGCATGACCATGCGGAATCATGCATACTCTTCCTATGTCCAAGGTCCTCACCTCCCTGCCCGCCGGCGAGCGCGTCGGCATCGCCTTCTCCGGCGGCCTCGACACCTCCGTCGCCGTCGCTTGGATGCGCGACAAGGGCGCCATCCCGTGCACCTACACCGCCGACATCGGCCAGTACGACGAGCCGGACATCGCCTCGGTGCCCGGCCGCGCGAAGACCTACGGCGCCGAGATCGCGCGCCTGGTCGACTGCCGCGCGGCGCTGGTCGAGGAGGGCCTTGCCGCCCTGACCTGCGGGGCGTTCCACATCCGCTCCGGCGGCCGCGCCTACTTCAACACCACCCCGCTCGGCCGCGCCGTGACCGGCACCCTGCTGGTCCGGGCGATGCTGGAGGACGACGTCCAGATCTGGGGCGACGGCTCGACCTTCAAGGGCAACGACATCGAGCGGTTCTACCGCTACGGCCTGCTCGCCAACCCCCACCTGCGGATCTACAAGCCCTGGCTGGACGCGGACTTCGTGACCGAGCTGGGCGGCCGCAAGGAGATGTCGGAGTGGCTGCTCGCCCACGAGCTGCCCTACCGCGACAGCACGGAGAAGGCGTACTCCACCGACGCCAACATCTGGGGCGCCACCCACGAGGCCAAGACGCTGGAGCACCTGGACACGGGCGTCGAGACGGTCGACCCGATCATGGGCGTCAAGTTCTGGGACCCGTCGGTCGAGATCGCCACCGAGGACGTCACCATCGGCTTCGAGCAGGGCCGCCCGGTGACCATCAACGGCAAGGAGTTCCACTCCCCCGTCGACCTGGTCATGGAGGCGAACGCCATCGGCGGCCGCCACGGCATGGGCATGTCGGACCAGATCGAGAACCGGATCATCGAGGCCAAGAGCCGGGGCATCTACGAGGCCCCCGGCATGGCGCTGCTGCACGCCGCCTACGAGCGGCTCGTCAACGCGATCCACAACGAGGACACCCTCGCCCAGTACCACAACGAGGGCCGGCGCCTGGGCCGCCTCATGTACGAGGGCCGGTGGCTCGACCCGCAGGCCCTCATGGTCCGCGAGTCCCTCCAGCGCTGGGTCGGCGCCGCCGTCACCGGCGAGGTCACCCTGCGGCTGCGGCGCGGCGAGGACTACTCGATCCTCGACACCACGGGCCCGGCGTTCAGCTACCACCCGGACAAGCTCTCCATGGAGCGCACCGAGGACTCCGCGTTCGGCCCCGTCGACCGCATCGGCCAGCTCACCATGCGGAACCTCGACATCGCCGACTCCCGCGCCAAGCTGGAGCAGTACGCCGGCCTCGGCCTCATCGGCACCGGCAGCCCCTCGATCGGCGCCGCGCAGGCCGCCGCCACCGGCCTGATCGGCACCATGCCCGAGGGCGGCGCGGAGGCCATCGCCTCCCGCGGCGAGGTGTCCGACGACGATGAGATGCTGGACCGCGCCGCCATGGAGTTCGGCACGGACTGACCGGCACCCCCGGCACCACGGACCCACCGGCACACCCGGCACCCGAGAGGGCCGGCCCGACGCCCCGCGCGTCGGGCCGGCCCTTTCCGCTGCCGCGCCGGGGACCCGGGGGCGGGCTGTCACATCCGGGTGGGCGTTCGCGTCAAGCGGGTACGGAACCCATGAGGAGTGAGACGCCATGTCCGACGACACGTTCCTGACCGCCCTGACCGTCCGCTTCGACGCGCACGAGGACCAACTGCGGTGTGTGGCACTCCGGATGATGGGGTCCCCCGCCGAGGCCGAGGAGATGCTCGCGGTGGCGCGGGCGGGGCTCGGCCGGGACGAGGGGGCCGCCGTGCGCGCCTGGCTGACGGCTCTCGTGGGGCAGACCTGCGTGCGCGGGCTCCAGGAGCGGGGGGCGGCCGGACGATGGCGCGCCCACGGGGCGGCGGAGGGTTCGGACGCGGAGACGGGCCCCGAGGGGGGAGGCGCGTTCCCGGACGCTGTCACGGACGCGTTCCCGGACGCGTTCCCCGCCGGGCGCGACGGCGCCGGGGGCGTGGCGGCCGCCCGGGAGGCGCCGGGGGGTGGGAGACCGGCGCGGGCCGGGACGCCCGCGGGTGGCCCCGAGGGCGGGGCCGGGGCCGGGGACGGTTCCGGGGCCTCGCGGGCGGGGATCGAGTCCGTGTGGCTCGCGCTGCTCGTGGTGCTGGAGTCACTCGGGGGCGAGGAGCGTCTCGCCTACGTGCTGCACGACGTGTTCGGGCTTCCGGCGCGGGAGACGGCGCGGATCACCGGGACGCCGGCCGCCGAGGTGGCGCGGCTCGCGCGGGGGGCGCGGGACCGGGTCCGGGGTGTCGGGGCGGTCAGGACAGCGGAGGATCCGGGGCGGCAGCGGATCGTGGTGGACCGATTCCTGCGGGCCGCACGCGCGCGCGACGCACGCGCGCTCGCCGCCGTCCTCGACCCGGACGTCGTGGCGTACTCCGATCGCGGTCCGGTGCACGGCGCCCCCGCCGTCGCGGAGGGCGCCGCGGCCTTCGCGCGGTTCGCCGACGTGTCCCGGCCCGCCCTGGTCGACGGCGCGGTCGGTGCGGTGGCGTTCGTCGCGGGCCGCCCGGTGGCGGCGCTCATGTTCACCTTCCGGCAGGACCGCATCGCCACGCTCGCCGTGACCTCCGGCGAGGAGCGGGTCCGCGCCCTCGACCTGGCCTTCCCCGACTGGTGAGCCGGGGCGGGGAGCACCGCCGTGAGGCGGGCCGGCGTCCGGACGCGGTCCCGCCCGGTCCGGAGGACGTCCGGGGCCGGGCGGGGCGGTGTCCGGCGCTACGCCTGGCGTACGGCGCGCAGGACGACGAACTTGCGGTCGCTGGCGACGAGTTCGCTGTTGCCGAAGACGCGCCGCAGGGTGACGTGGTAGCCGAGGTGGCGGTTGCCGATGACCCACAGTTCGCCGCCGGGGCGCAGGGCGCGCCGGGCGTCGGCGAACATCCGGCGGGAGGTGCGGTCGGTGGTGGCCTGGTGGGTGTGGAACGGCGGGTTGTTGAGGACGAGGTCCACGGAGCCGGCGGGCAGGTCGCCGAGCCCGTCGCCGACGAGGAACTCGGCCGGGCGGTCCTCGCCGAGGTGGGCCCGGAAGTTCTCCCGGGCGGAGGCGACCGCCGGGTAGGACTCGTCGGCGAAGACGACCTCCGCCTCGGGCTCCTCGAGGGCGATGGCGAGGCCGACGACGCCGTTGCCGCAGCCGAGGTCGGCGACCCGGGCGCGGCCGAAGCCGCCGGGCAGGTTCGCGAGGAAGAAGCGGGTGCCGATGTCGAGGCGGTCCGCGCAGAAGATCCCTGCGTGGTTGGTGACGGTCAGGCCGGGGAGGCCGGGCGCGGGCGTGTCGGCCGGGAGGTCGTACCGGTACGGCCAGGGGTTCGGGCCCGGGGTGAGGTCCGGGTCGAACGTGGTGTGGATGAGCCGGGCCTTCTTGACCGCGAGGGAGGTGCGGGTGGGGCCGAGGATCCGCTCGAAGAGCTTGAGGGTGGAGGTGTGGACGTCCTTGACCATGCCGGTGCCGACGATCACGGTGCCCTCGTGCACGGCCGGCGCGATGCGGTGCAGCTGGTCCTCCAGGAGCCCGAGGCTCTTGGGGACGTGGACGAGGAGGACGTCGACGCGCGCGGGGGGCGTGTCCAGCGTGGTGAGCAGCCGGACGGCATCCGGGGCCGCGCCCGCGCGCGCGAGGTTGGCCCGGGTGGCCCGCTCCCCGAGGTACGAGTCGGTGATCTGGACCAGTTCGCCGGCTCCGGCCGCCTGCAGCGCGGTGACGAGGGCTCCCCAGCGGTCGCCGATGACGGCGACGGTGCCGGAGAGGTCGGTGCCGGTGTCGGCCAGGTGGCCCAGGAGGTATTCGTCGGCCGCGTCCCAGGCGCGCAGCTGGTCGCGCGGGTCCTCGGGGAAGCGGGTCAGCGTGAAGGCGCCCCATGACGTGCTCAAACGGTTCATCGTGTTCTCAGGCTAGCCGGTCGCGGGCCCGCGCTCCGCTCGGATGCCCGGCGGGGTCAGCGCAGGGCGGTGTCGAGGTGGAGGTGCCAGAGGCCGGGGCGGCCGGTGAGGGTGACCGTCGAGAGGGGGCGGACGTCGACGTTCCAGTAGGTGGCGGGCGGTGCCTTCAGCGCGTAGACGAGGGCGGCCCGCACGACGGAGGGTTCGGCGACGGCGACGATGGCGCCGTCCTCGGCCGGGCGGGTGTCGAGCCAGTTCCCTATCCGGGTGATGAAGGCGAGGAGGGGTTCGCCGCCGTGCGGGGCGGTGCGGGGGTCCCTGAGCCAGGCGTCGACGGCGGCCGGTTCGAGGGCGGCGACCTCGGCGAGGGTCAGGCCCCGCCAGCGGCCCATGTCGCAGTCGCGCAGGGCCGGCTGGGCGAGGGGCGCGTAGCCGAGGGCGGTGCCGGTGGCGCGGCTGCGCGGGGTCGGGGAGCAGTAGCGGAGTTCGGCCGAGCCGAGCGGGATGAGCGCGGGCGCGGCCTGCTGCACCTCGTACCAGCCGGCCTCGTCGAGCGGCCGGTCGTCGTCGAAGCGTTCGGCGAGCAGGGAGGAGCTGCGTGCCGCCGTGACGAGCGTCACCCGAAGACCCATGGCCGCGATCGTGAGGCCGGTGGCCCCGCAGGTCAAGGGGTCATTTCGGGTGGCCCGCGGGGGTGCGGTTCACTGCTGCCCGAGAGCCATCCACTTGTCCGGATTCTGGAGTGGCGCGAAACCGACCTTCTCGTACACGGTGTGCGCGTCGGCGGTGGCGAGCATGATGCGGCGCAGTCCGTGCGGGGCGAGCCGGTCGCGGACGAAGGTGACGAGCGCGGTGCCGAGTCCGGTGCCGCGGGCCGGGCGGTCGACGTAGACGTCGCAGAGCCAGGCGAAGGTGGCGTAGTCGGTGACCACGCGCGCGTAGGCGCTCATCTCGCCGGTCTCCCGGTGGTAGGCCCCGAGGTTCAGGGAGCCGGCGATCGCGCGGTCCTGCTTCTCCCGAGGTCGGCCGAGCGCCCAGTAGGCGTCGGTGGAGAGCCAGTGGTGCACGAGGGCCGGGTCGATCCGGTCGGGGTCGGCTGAGATCTCGTACGCCCCGTGCATGACGGAGCCGGCGGGGGCGGCGGGGGCCGCGCTGTCGTCCATGGCCGCAGGCTGCCAGCGCGGCACGGGACTTGTCAGGTGAATTTGCCCGCGGCCAGGGCCGTGGCGGTGCCGCTCCGGCCCGCTCCCCGCCCGGCCCCGGAGGGTCATCCGGTGAGCTCGTCGACCGCCGTCCGCAGCCGGCGCACCCCCTCGGCGATCTCGGCGGGACCCGCGACACCCGCGAAACTCAGCCGGATGTGCCCGGCGGGGGGTTCGGCGCAGAAGTAGGGGCGCCCGGGGGCTGCGGCGACCCCGGCCCGCAGCGCGGCGGCGACGAGGGACGCCTCCGGGAGGGCGTCGGGGAGCCGGAGCCAGAGCTGGTGGCCCCCCGAGGGCAGGTGGGGCAGGGACAGGCCGGGGAGGTGCCGGGCGACCGCAGCGGCCATCAGGGTGCGGCGGTCCCTGAGTTCCTGGGAGACGGCGCGCAGATGGCGGTGCCAGGCCGGCGCGCCGACGAGTTCGAGGGCGGCCTCCTGGAGGGGCCGGGCGACGAAGAAGCTGTCGACGACCTGGATGGCGCGCAGGCGCTCCAGGACGGGACCGCGGGCGGCCAGGGCGCCGACGCGCAGGCTGGGCGAGGTGATCTTGGTGAGCGAGCGGACGTGGACGACGACGCCGTCGGGGTCCTCGGCGGCGAGCGGGGCGGGCAGGGGCGGCGCGTCCTCGTGGACGAGCCGGCGGGCGAAGTCGTCCTCGACGACGAAGGCACCGGCGGCGCGGGCGATGCGGACGACCTCCCGGCCGCGTTCGGCGGCGAGGACCACACCGGTCGGGTTCTGGAAGAGCGGCTGGCAGACGAGGACGCGGGCGCCGGTGGCGCGGAAGGCGGCTTCGAGGAGTTCGGGGCGCACGCCGTCGGCGTCGGTGGGCACGGGGACGGGCCGGAGTCCGGCGGCCCGGGCGACGGCGATCATGCCGGGGTAGGTGGGCGACTCGACGAGCACGGGGGCGCCGGGCGGGGCGAGCGCGCGCAGGGCGGTGGCGAGGGCCGACTGACCGCCGGCGGTGACGAGGACCTCGGCCGCGGTGACGCCGCCGCCGATGTCGCGGGCGAACCACTCGCGCAGCTCGGGCAGTCCGTCGGTGGGCGGCCTGCCCCAGGCGCCCGGGCGGCGCCCGGCGCGGGCGAGGGCGGCGGCCAGGGCCTGCTGGGGCTGGAGGGAGGGGTGGAGGTAGCCGCCGTTGAACTCGATGACGCCGGGCGGCGGCGCGGCCAGGGTGACCAGGACGCCGGAGGCGTCGACGGCCCGGGGCACGACGTCCCCGGCGGTGTCGGCGCTGAGGGCCACTTCCTGCCAGGAGGTGTCGCCGACGGCGGGCGTGGCGGTACGCGGCTCCGCGCGGAAGGCGCCGGCGCCGGGGCGGGTGACGACGAGTCCCTCCGCCGCGAGCTGGGCGAGGGCCCGGGTGACGGTGACCGGCGAGACCCGGTACCGCTCGACGAGGGCGCGACTCGATGGCAGTTTTCCACCTGGAGAGTAGCGGTCGACTTCCGCTCGCAGGGATTTCGCCAGCTCTGCCACGCTGCTACGCTCGTGCATGAGAACAGAGGATAGCGCTACTATCACCTCGACGATAGCGGTCCCCGCCTCCGGCCGGACCGCGACGACCGCCGCGACCGCACGGGGCACGGGCGCGCGCACCGCGCCGGACTCCGCCTCCTCCGGCAGCTCCGCCTCCGGCGCCTCCCCGGCCGCCACCGGGTCACCCTCGGCCTCGGTCGCCGCCGACCCGGTCGGCCGGGGCACCCTCCTGGCCGTGCTCGGCGTGGTGGCGTTCTCGCTCACCTTCCCGTCGACCGTCTGGGGCCTGGAGAGCTTCGGCCCCTGGTCGCTGGTCGCCGTCCGGTCCACCCTCGCCGCCCTCGTCGCGGGAGGCTTCCTCCTCGCCGGCCGGGTGTCCCTGCCGGAGCGGCGCCACTGGGCGGGTCTCGCCGTGGTCGCCGGCGGGGTCGTCGTCGGCTTCCCGCTCCTGACGACGCTGGCCCTGCAGACCTCCACCACCTCGCACGCCGCCGTCGTGGTGGGTCTGCTGCCGCTGACCACCGCGACCGTCGCCGCGCTGCGCACCGGCCGCCGCCCGTCCCGCACCTTCTGGGTCGCGGCCGTCTCCGGGGCGGTGGTGGTGATCGCGTTCACCCTCCAGCAGAGCGGCGGCGCGCTGTCTCGGGGCGACCTGTACCTCTTCGGCGCCCTCCTGGTCTGCGCGGCCGGCTACACCGAGGGCGGACGGCTGGCGCGGCTGATGCCGGGCTGGCAGGTGATCGGCTGGGCCCTGGTGCTCTGTCTGCCGCTGATGGTGCCCGCCTCGGCGCTCGCCCTGGCGCTGGAGCCGGTCCGCCTGACCGTCCACGGCGTCGTCGGGCTGGTGTGGGTCGCCGCCGGCTCCACCTTCTTCGGGCTCTACGTCTGGTACCGCGGGATGGCGTCGATCGGCATCCCGAAGGCGAGCCAGCTCCAGCTCGCGCAGCCGCTCCTCACCCTGTTCTGGTCGGTCTTCCTGCTGGGCGAGACGCTCCCCCTGGCCGCTCCGCTCGCGGCGGTCGGCGTCCTCGTCTGCATCGCGGTGACCCAGCGGGCCCGGAGCTGACGCGACGGGAGGGGGTGACGCGCGCCACAATGGCAGACAGAGACACCCACCCAGGACAGGCGCTGCCGCGAGGAGGTCACCCCGATGCAGGCGAGCGTGGGCGACAAGCTGCTGGTGCACGGCCGGACCGTCGGTCATCACGACCGTACGGCCGAGGTCCTTCAGGTACTGGGGGAGAACGGCACTCCCCCGTACCGCGTGAAGTTCGACGACGACGGTCACGAGGCCCTGATGTCCCCGGGCCCCGACACCGTCGTACGCCACCACCCGGAGGAAGGGGCCCGCTGAGTCCCTACCGTCCCGGCGCGCGGACCCGGGTCGGATAGTGGTCGTCCACCACGGTGGACATCGCCCCGATCGGGTCCGCGGCGACCTCCTTGGCCGCGAAGAAGCAGTGGCCGCCGACCGACGGGAACCCGGCCGCGAGCGCCAGGTGGCGCGAGAGCTCCTCCGGGTCCTGCCAGGCGGCGGGCTGGGCCGGATCGCCCGCCTTGTAGAGCGCCTCGCCGATGTAGAGGCCGACGCCGGTCCCCCGGACGACCCGGTCCCACCAGGGCAGCAGCCGGGCGTAGTCGGCGGCGGGGAGCCCGATGTTCCAGTACAGCTGCGGTACGACGTGGTCCAGCCAGCCCTCCCGGACCCATGTACGGGTGTCGGCGTACAGGTCGTCGTACGTCTGGACCCCGGCCAGGGTGTCCGACCCCTCCGGATCGGTGGCGGCGTTGCGCCAGACACCGAAGGGGCTCACCCCGAAGGCGACGCCCGGCTTCGTCTCCCTGATCCGGGCGGACATCTCCGACACCAGCAGGTCGATGTTGTTCCGCCGCCAGGACGCCCGGTCGGGGAAACCGCCGCCGTACCGCGCGTAGGACGCGTCGTCGGCGAAGACCTGCCCGGCCACCGGGTACGGGTAGAAGTAGTCGTCCCAGTGCACCGCGTCGACGTCGTACCGGCGCACCGCGTCCAGCATCGCGTTCTGCACGAAGCTGCGGACCTCGGGCCGGCCGGGGTCGTAGTACAGCTTCCCGCCGTAGGGCACCACCCACTCCGGGTGGAGCCGCGCCGGGTGGGCGGGGACGAGCCGGGCGGGGTCCGTGTGGTTCGCCACGCGGTACGGGTTGAACCAGGCGTGCAGTTCCAGGCCGCGCGCGTGGGCCTCGCGCACCGCCGTGCCCAGCGGGTCCCAGCCGGGGTCGCGGCCCTGGGTGCCGGTGAGGCACTGCGCCCACGGCTCGTACGGCGAGGGCCAGAGCGCGTCGGCGGTCGGCCGGACCTGCAGGACGACGGTGTTGAGCCGGCGCCGGACCGCCGTGTCGAGGTGGCCGAGCAGCTCGGCGCGCTGCTGCGCCGCGGTCAGCCCCGTGCGCGAGGGCCAGTCGCGGTTGGCGACCGTCGCGAGCCACATCCCGCGGAACTCCGGCCCTCGGCGCGGCCCGCCCCGCACGGGGGCGCCGTGCTCCCGTGGTGACCCGGCCGCCGACCCGGAGGCGCCGCCCGCGGCCCCTGCCGTCCCGTCGGCCCCCGCCGTCCCTGTCGATGCCGTCACAGCGAGCGCGGCGCCCGAGGCGCCTGCCACGAACCCTCTTCTGCCGATAGGCGGCACTTGTACCCCTCCTCTGTCGGATACGTCACACCCACCCGGACAGCATGCCCGGCCCGGACGATCGATCATCGGTTAATGAGCGGTAACGTCGTGGGGGTCGAGGCGGACGCACCGGAATCACGCGGGCCCGCCGCCAGAGAAGAGCGAAAGGCACGAGGTGACGGACTCCATGGCCGACATTGAGCGCGTCGGAGTGGTGGGCTGCGGCCAGATGGGCGCGGGCATCGCGGAGGTGTGTGCCCGGAGCGGGCTCGAGGTGAAGGTCGCCGAGACCACCGGCGAGGCGCTGGAGATCGGCCGCACGCGGCTCTTCAACTCGCTGTCCAAGGCCGCCGAGCGCGGCAAGATCAGCGAGGAGGAGCGGGACGCCACGCTCGCCCGCCTCAGCTTCACCACCGACCTGGGCGAGTTCGCCGACCGCGACCTCGTCATCGAGGCCGTCGTGGAGAACGAGCAGGTCAAGACCGAGATCTTCCAGGTGCTCGACCAGGTCATGACCCGGCCCGACGCCATCCTGGCCTCGAACACCTCCTCCATCCCCCTGGTGAAGCTGGCCGTGGCGACCTCCCGCCCCGACCAGGTCATCGGCATCCACTTCTTCAACCCCGCCCCGGTGCAGAAGCTCGTCGAGCTGATCCCCGCCCTCACCACCTCCGAGGGCACGATCAGCCGCGCCCAGGCGTTCGCGGAGAAGGCGCTCGGCAAGCACGCCATCCGCGCGCAGGACCGCTCCGGCTTCGTCGTCAACGCGCTGCTCGTGCCGTACCTCCTCTCGGCGATCCGGATGTTCGAGTCCGGCATCGCGAGCCGCGAGGACATCGACAACGGCATGGAGTTCGGCTGCGCCCATCCGATGGGTCCGCTGAAGCTCTCCGACCTGATCGGCCTGGACACGATCGCGTCGATCGCCGACTCGATGTACGCGGAGTTCAAGGAGCCGCTGTACGCCGCTCCCCCGCTGCTCCAGCGCATGGTGGACGCGGGCCGGCTGGGCCGCAAGACGGGGTCGGGCTTCTACCCGTACCCCTGATCCCCCTGGACACCGGACGGCCCGTACACACGCACAGGTACGGGCCGTCCGGCATGTCGCGCCCGGGTTCCCGGAGCCCCGGTGCTCAGCCGAGGCGCAGGTGGTGGAGCATCAGCAGCCCGGCGGCCATGTTGGCGGCCGGTATCTCGCCCCGGGTGATCATGTCGGGGATCTGCTTGAGCGGGACCCAGGCCCGCCGCGAGGACTCGAAGGCGTCCTCGGGCGGTCCGGTGTACGTGGCGCGGTCCGCCCAGTAGAGGTGGTGCCGGGCGTCCGACAGGCCGTTGGAGGGCTCGACGGTGAGGAGGTGGCGCAGCGGCCCCGGCCGCCAGCCGGTCTCCTCCTCCATCTCGCGCGCGGCGGCGGACTCGACGTCCTCGCCGTCCTCGACGACGCCGGCGGCCAGCTCCCAGCCCCAGCTGTCGGTGATGAAACGGTGGCGCCAGAGCATCAGGACCTCGTCCGCGTCGTTGACGGCCGTCGCGACGGCGACGGGGCGGAGTCGGATCAGATAGTGGTCGAGGTGGCGGCCGTCCGGGAGTTCGACGTCCGCGAGGTTCACCCGGAACCAGCGGTTCTCATAGACCGAGCGTTCGCTCAGTTTCGTCCATTGCACGTTCTTGCCACCTTCCGACTGGTCGGTGCTTGATTGGTGGCAATATCGCAGCAGTTGGCGGGCTACAGGGGAACGCGCAGCGCCCCGTCGATCAACGCCGCCGCCTCACGGGCCTCCCGCCCGTCGCTCTCGAGGAGCTGTTCCCGGACCTGGCGCAGCCGGTCCCTCAGCCGACGTGACTCCATCCCCCGCGCCCGCTCCGTCATCTCCACCGCCGTGCGCGCGGCGCCGTCCGCCTCGCCCTGGCGCAGCTCGATCTGACAGAGCATGGCGAGCCGGTGCACCCGCCCCCGGTCGTGCGAGGGCGTGCGGACCGCCGCCGAGGCGTGCTCGTGCGCCCCCGCGAGATCACCGAGGCTGAGCAGCGCCTCGGCGACCTGGACGTCGACGAACCCCGGCTGGACGTAGCCCGTCTCGGCCGGCTCCTCCCCCGGGCTGATCCGCTCCGCCGCGGACTCCGCCCGCCGGATGCAGGCCAGCGCCGCGGTGGCGTCGCCGAGGTGCGCGTACGCCTTCGCCTGCATCGCCGTCAGGTCCGCGGCCAGCGCGGGGGTGATCTGCCGGCCCGCCGCCCGCAGCGCCGCCTCCGCGAACGCCACCGCCTGCCGGTACTCCGCCATGAACAGCGCCTGGTTGACGAGCAGGGCGATCACATAGGCGCCCAGGCCCCGGTCGCCGCTCGCCTTCGCGAGCCGCAGGGCCTGGTGGAAGTAGCGCTGGGCGAGGCCGTGCGCGTCGGCGTCGTAGGCACAGATTCCGGCCACGGCGACCAGTCCCCCGGTCGCGCGGTGCAGCTGCCGCCCGAGGGCGTCGCTGTACGCGCCCCGGAGCAGCGGCGCGGTCTCGCCGGTGAGGAAGCCGACGATCCGGGCCCGGGTGGCGATCCCGCCGGCCCTGCGGTACATCTGCTCGTAGTGCGAACGGGCCGCGCTCAGCACGGAGATGTCGGCCGCCGAGACCTTCGCACCCCGCCCGACGCGCGACACGTCCGCGTCCTCAGGGGGGTTCTCCCACTCCCACACCGGCATCACCGCGGGCGTGCCGGTCACGGCCTGCGCACCGAGGGTGTGGGGCCGCCGCTGCTCGTCCGAGCGCCACAGGGCGGGGGCCCGCTCGACGAAGCCGGAGAGGGGCGCGCCGAGGGCCGCGGGCGGCACGCCGGGCACCCCGAGGCCGATGTCGTCCAGGGTCACCTGCCGGTGCAGCCGGGCGGCGAGCACCTCGCAGATCAGGTCCGGGACCTGGCCGCGCGGCCGCTGGCCCTTCAACCAGCGCGCCACCGCGGTGTGTTCGTAGCGCAGGGTGAGGCCCCTGCCCCGGCCGGCCCGGTTCACCCGGGCGGCGAGGCCGGCGTGCGAGACGCCCGCCTCGTCGAGCAGGGCGTCGAGCAGGGTGTTGGGCTGCATGGGCCCCTCCGGTGACTCGGTGCACTCACCCTAGGGCCGAGCGGGCCTCCAGGGTGGCCGAATTCATACGGCTCGACTCCGTACGTGTCGACTCCGTACGGACCGACCGCGTACGGACGGACTTCGGACGGACCGGGACCGTACGGGGCCGCCCCGGGCACGACGCCGCACGGGGTCATCCCGCGGCGGCCGGCCCCGCGCCGCGCGGCGGTGTCCGGCGCACATTCGCACGGGGTGTGAACCGAGTACCCGTTCCGCCGGTCCGCGCACGCTGCCGCCCCCGCCCGGCCCCTAGTTGACTGAGCATCTCGCCGCAAGGCGAGGACCGGGCCGCCGGCTCCCCCTCTGACAGTGCGGCTGCCCGGTCCGCGTCGCCCGCCCCGCCGATCTGCCCGACACTCCGTGGCGGGGCGGGCGTCGCCGGCCCCGCGCTCCCCGCTCACCTGTGGGAGGAGGGGGCGGGCCGGGAGCGACGCAGCCCGGGTTCGGCGGGCTGCGCCGCTACCCGGACCCGGTCGTTGCGCACGGCGAGCAGGGCGACGTCGTCGGCGAGCCGGCCGCCCGTGTGCCGCAGCAGCGCCTCGTGGACGCCCCTCACCAGCGCGGCGGGCGGCGCACCGGCCATCGCGGCCAGGGCCTCGTCGAGGGCGAAGAACCGCCCCCGGCGGTCGCGGGCCTCCTCCGCCCCGTCGGTGTGCAGGACCAGCGTCTCGCCCGGGAGTAGCGCGGCAGCGCCGTAGGGGACGAGTTCGGCGGGGAGCGGCAGCACCCCGAGCGGCGGCAGCGGATCGCCGAGCGCGATGCGCTCCACACGCGCGCCCAGCCGGTACGGGCCCGGATGACCGCAGTTGAAGACGGAGAGCCGCCCGTCGGGGCCGATCTCCAGGAGCAGCAGCGTCACGAAATCCTCCGCTGCCGGATGCCGGGGGCCGGCGCCCGCCCGCGCCGGGTGCTCGTCGCGCGCCCGCTCGCGCAGATGGCGTTCGAGCGCCCGCTCCAGGCGCCGCAGCACGCCCCCGAGTTCGGGCTCGTCGTGGGCGGCCTCCCGGAAGCTGCCGAGGACGGCCACCACCGCGCCGAGCGCCGCGAGACCGTGCCCCCGCACGTCCCCGACGACGATCCGCACCCCGTACGGCGTGGCCACCGCCTCGTACAGGTCGCCGCCCACCGTCGCGCCCCGGGTCGCGGACGACTGCCCCGCCGCGAGGGCGAGTCCGTCGAGCCGGGCGGGCGGCGGACGGAGCAGGACCCGCTGGGTGGCGGTGGCGACGGCCCGCACCCGGGCCAGCTCGCGGACGGGGCCCCGCCGCAGCCCCAGGACGAGGCCGACGCCCACGCTCAGGAACACGACGCTCGTGGCGATCCGCGTCGGCAGGCCCGGCTCCCCGGCCGGCGGGCACCAGAACCTCCACACCACCGCCGCGGCTCCCCACGCGAGCGGCAGGACGAGCGGGGCCGGCCGGCGGAGGCGGGAGCGAACGGCGACCGACGTCCAGGTACGCATCATGCACGGCCCTTCCCGAGCCCCGACAGCGCCCGAAGGCCCCGCGGCCCGACGGGTCCGCGCCCGCGAGCCGCGTCGATTCTGCCGACCGTACGGGGCACGGGGGAACAGCCGTCGGCCGACTCACCCGAAGGAGTGAGCGCCCCCGTCGCGCCTCCCCCCGCCAGGGGTCCGCCACGCGGACAGCAGGACGAGCCCCGCTCAGGAGTACGCCGCGCGCGGGCGCACTCCCCCACACACGACGGAGGGCCGCCCCGGGGATTCCGGGGCGGCCCTCCTGGGGTCGTGCGGGTGCGTCAGGCGCCGCGGAGGACGGCCCCGGTGCGCTCGGACGCCAGGGCGACGGCCGCGTCGCGGGCCGCGCTGGCCTCGTCGACGGTGAGGGTGCGGTCCGTGGCGCGGAACTTCAGCGCGTACGCCAGGGACTTGTGGCCCTCGCCGAGCTGGTCGCCCGTGTAGACGTCGAAGAGCCGGACGGACTCCAGGAGTTCGCCCGCGCCCTCGCGCAGGGCGGCCTCGACGTCGGCGGCCGGGACCTCGCCGGCGACGACGAGGGCGACGTCCTGGGTGGCCACCGGGAAGGAGGAGATGCGGGGAGCCCGCAGGGGGCCCTCGTTGGCCTGCTCCAGGAGGTCCAGGTCGATCTCCATCGCACAGCTGCGGGCCGGAAGGCCGAACGCCTTCACCACCCGCGGGTGGAGCTCGCCGGCGTGGCCGACGAGGACCTTCTCGCCCGCCACCTCGACGTGGAACGCGGCGCAGCGGCCCGGGTGCCACGGGGCGTGGCGGTCGGCGCTGACGATCAGCTCCACACCGGCCTCGGCGGCCACCGTGCGGCCGGCCTCGACGGCGTCCGCCCAGTCGGACGGACGGCCCTTGCCCCACCAGCCGGCCTGCTCGCGCGCCCCGGCGAGGACGACGGCGACGCGCCGCGGCTGCCTGGGCAGCACCGCGTTGACGCCGGCGATCTCCTCGTCGGTGGGACGCCGGTCGACGGGCAGGCGGACGGCGACGCCGGGCTCGCCCTCCGGCCGGAAGACGAGACCGGTCTCGAAGAGCGCCAGGTCGTGGCTGCCGCGGCTGTCGTTGCGGCGGAGCGCGCCGAGCAGGCCCGGGAGCAGCGTCGTACGGAGCGCGGGCTCCTCGTCGGAGAGCGGGTTGACCAGGGTGACGAGCCGGCGGCGGTCGTCGTCCGCGTCCAGGCCGAGCTGGTCGAGCGCCTGCTCGCCGATGAACGGGTAGTTCAGCGCCTCGACGTACCCGGCGCCGGCCAGGGCGCGGCCCACGCGGCGGTGGGTGCGCTGGCGCTCGGTGAGGCCGCGGCCGGCCGGGGGCTTGGGCAGCGTGGAGGGCAGGTTCTCGTAGCCCTCCAGCCGGATGACCTCCTCGGCGAGGTCGTTCGGCTCGCCCAGGTCGGGGCGCCACGACGGCACGGTGACGACGAGCTCGTCCTGGCCGTAGACGTCGCAGCCGACCTCCTGGAGGCGGCGGACGACGGTCTCGCGGCCGTAGTCGACGCCCGCGATCCGGTCGGGGTGGTTCGCCGGCATCGCGATCGTGCGCGGCGCGGACGGCGCGCTGATCTCGGTGACGCCGGCCTCGGCGGTGCCGCCCGCGAGGAGCACGAGCAGGTCGACGGTGCGCTGGGCGGCAGCGGCGGCGGCCTGCGGGTCCACGCCCCGCTCGAAGCGCTTGGACGCCTCGGAGGAGAGCTTGTGGCGGCGGGCCGTGCGGGCGATCGAGATCGCGTCGAAGTGCGCGGCCTCGATGACGACCTCGGTGGAGCCGGACACGACGCCGGTCTCGGGGTCGGTCACCGGGTCGGCGATCTCCGTGTTGGCACCGCCCATGACGCCCGCGAGGCCGATCGGGCCGCGGTTGTCGGTGATGACCAGGTCCTCGGCGTCGAGCACGCGCACGGTGCCGTCGAGGGTGGTGATCTTCTCGCCGGCCTCGGCGCGGCGGACCCCGATGGGCCCGTCGATCCGGGTGCGGTCGTAGGCGTGCAGCGGCTGGCCGAGCTCCAGCATCACGTAGTTGGTGATGTCCACGGCGAGCGAGATCGGGCGCATGCCGGCCTTCTGCAGGCGGCGGCGGAGCCAGATCGGGCTGCGGGCCTCGGGGTCGAGACCGACGACCGTGCGCGCGGTGAAGCGGTCGCAGCCGATCGGGTCGCCGATCCGGACCGGGTAGCCGTAGGAGTTCGGCGCGGGCACGTCGAGGAGCGCCGGGTCGCGCAGCGGCAGGCCGTAGGCGGTGGCGGTCTCGCGGGCGACGCCGCGCAGCGAGAGGCAGTAGCCGCGGTCCGGGGTGACGGCGATGTCGAGGACCTCGTCGAACAGCTCCAGGAGGACCGTGGCGTCGATGCCGACCTCGTGCTCCGGCGGCAGCACGATGATGCCGTGCGTGCCGTCGTCGCCCATGCCGAGCTCGTCGCCGGAGCAGATCATGCCCCGGGAGACGCGGCCGTACGTCTTGCGCTCGGCGATCCGGAAGTCACCGGGGAGCACGGCGCCGGGCAGGGCCACGACGACCTTGTCGCCCTCGGCGAAGTTCCGCGCGCCGCAGATGATCTCCTGGGGCTCGCCGGTGCCGTTGGCCTGGCCGACGTCGACGGTGCAGAAGCGGATGGGCTTCTTGAACTCCGTCAGCTCCTCGATCGTGAGGACCTTGCCGACCACCAGCGGGCCGGTCAGGCCGGCGCCGAGCTGCTCGACGGCCTCGACCTCGAGGCCGGCCGAGATGAGCTTGGCCTGGACGTCGCGGCCGGTCGCCGTGGCCGGCAGGTCGACGTACTCCCGCAGCCAAGAAAGCGGGACCCGCATCAGATCTCCATCCCGAACGGCCGGGTGAACCGGACGTCACCCTCGACCATGTCTCGCATGTCGTCGACGTTGTGGCGGAACATCAGCATCCGCTCGATTCCGAACCCGAAGGCGAAGCCGCTGTACTTCTCGGGGTCCACACCGCAGGCGACGAGCACCTTCGGGTTGACCATGCCGCAGCCGCCGAGCTCGATCCAGCCCTCGCTGCCGCAGGTGCGGCAGGGACGGTCCGGGTTGCCGACGGACTCGCCGCGGCAGACGTAGCAGAGCATGTCCATCTCTGCGGACGGCTCGGTGAAGGGGAAGAAGTTCGGGCGGAGCCGGGTCTTCATGTCCGGGCCGAAAAGCGCCTGGACCATGTGGTCCAGGGTGCCCTTGAGGTCGGCCATGGTCAGGCCCTCGTCGACGGCGAGCAGCTCGATCTGGTGGAAGACCGGGGTGTGCGTGGCGTCGAGCTCGTCGGTGCGGTAGACGCGGCCGGGGCACACGACGTAGACCGGGGGCTCCCGGTCGATGAGGGTGCGGGCCTGGACCGGCGAGGTGTGCGTACGGAGCACGACGCCGGACTCGTCGCCCGAGGTGGCCTTTCCGTCGGCGGTGGTGCCGCGGACGAAGAAGGTGTCCTGCATCTGGCGCGCCGGGTGGTCCGGCACGAAGTTCAGGGCGTCGAAGTTGAACCACTCCGCCTCGACCTCGGGGCCCTCGGCGACCTCGTACCCCATGGAGACGAAGACGTCGGAGACGCGCTCCATGAGGGTGGTCAGCGGGTGACGGGCGCCGGCCGGGACGCGGTCGTACGGCAGGGTGACGTCGACGGCCTCCTCGACGAGGACGCGGGCGTCCCGCTCGGCCTCCAGCTCGGTCTGGCGGGCGGCGAGCGCCTTGGAGACGGCGCCGCGGGCCTGGCCCACGAGCTTTCCGGCGGCGGCCTTGGCCTGCGGCGGCAGGGCGCCGATCTCCCGGTTGGCGAGCGCCAGCGGCGAGGTGCCACCGGTGTGCGCGGTCTTCGCCTGCGCGAGCGCGTCGAGGTCGCCCGCGGCGGCGAAGGCGGCGAGCGCCTCGTCCCGCATGCGCTCGATCTCTTCCGGTTTCAGTGCCTCGACCTCAACCGGGTCGTACGACTTATTGGGTGCGGACATCTCTTCCCGTGCTTCCGTTGGCTGGCTGGGCGGCCCCGCTCGACGTCAAGGGCGCAAACGTGCCAAAGGTCGAGTCTAACGGGGCGGGGGGACGCGCATGAGCCCGTGGGCAGGCCGGGCGGCTCCTGATCTCTTCCGGTCTCGTCAGATGAGACGTCAGAGGAGATGGGCCGGGGTGCCGACGGGCAGGATAAATCGGAACTCGGCCCCGCCGCGGGGGCCCCGTCCGACGGTGATGGTGCCGCCGTGGGCCTCGACGACGCCCTTGACGATGTAGAGGCCGAGTCCGGTGCCGCCGCGCTTGCTGCCCCGCCAGAAGCGGGTGAAGACGCGGTTCATGGACGCCTCGGGGATGCCGGGGCCCTCGTCGCTCACGGTGACCTCCGTCCCCTCATCTCCGTCCTCTCCCGCCGTGGCGGGTGCCACCTCGATGGTGACGGTTCCGTCCCCGTGGCGCACCGCATTTTCGAGGAGGTTGCCGAGGATCTGGTCGATCTTGTCGGGGTCGGCCCAGAGCGCGGGCACCCCGGGCCGGATCCGGACGAAGAAGCGGTCCGGGGGCTGGCCGCCGGTGATGTGGACCTGGATGTGCCGGCCGATCGCGGCGGCGAGGTCGACGGGCTGGCGGCGCACCTCCAGGCGGCCGGAGTCGATCCGGGAGATGTCGAGGAGTTCGGCGATGAGCCGCTTGATGCGGCCGGCGTCGGCGTCGACGGTCTCCAGCATGAGCCGCTTCTGCTCGTCGGTGAACCGCTCCCACTTGTCGAGGAGGGTGGCGGTGAAGCCCTTCACCGAGGTGAGCGGGGAGCGCAGCTCGTGGGCGACGGTGGCGATGAGCTCGGCGTGGCTGCGCTCGGTGCGGCGGCGGGCGTCGGTGCCGCGCAGCGAGACCACGACGCGGCGGACCGGCCCGGTGGGGTGGTCGCGGACGTAGCGGGCGGAGACGAGGACCTCGCGGCCGCCGGGGAGCAGCAGGTTCCGCTCGGGCTGGCCGCGGCGGATGGCGAGGCCGCCGTACGGGTCGGTGAGCGCCCACCAGCGGCGTCCCTTGAGGTCCTCCAGGGGGAGCGCCTCGTCGAGCGGGAGCCCGAGGGCGCGGCCGCCGGGGACGGCGGTGATGCGGCTGGCGGCGGCGTTGAAACAGACGACGCGGCCGGTCTCGTCGGCGACGACGAGACCGTCGGGCAGGTCGTCGGGGCCGAGGCCGGCCAGTCCGCCGGCGGGAGCGGCTCCGGGCGGCTCCGGGGCGTGCGGCGCGGCGCTCCGTGCCTGTGCGGGACTGTCCGTGCCGACCGTCATCCCCGTACCCCACCCCTCCGTGTAGCGCAGTGGGCCCCCGAGTGCGTCACTCTACTGGGCGAGGGAGGCGGAATGGACCCTTCAGGAGGAGGTTCGGGGGCGCTGGGCGCGCGCGGAGGCGTAGAGGCAGACCGCGGCGGCGGTGGCGAGGTTGAGGCTCTCGGCCTTGCCGTGGATCGGGACGCGGACGACGGCGTCGGCGAGCGCCCGGGTCTCCTCCGGCAGCCCCCACGCCTCGTTGCCGAAGATCCATGCGGTGGGACCGCCCATGGTGCCGGCGTCGAGTTCGTCGTCCAGGTCGTCCTGGCCCGCCCCGTCGGCGGCGAGGATCCGCACGCCCGCGCCCTTCAGTCCGGCGACGGCCTGTTCGACGGGGACGCCGACGGCCACGGGGAGGTGGAAGAGGGAACCGACGGAGGCCCGCACGGACTTGGGGTTGTAGAGGTCGACGGAGGCGTCCGTGAGGACGACGGCGTCGGCGCCGGCCGCGTCGGCGCAGCGCAGCACGGTGCCGGCGTTCCCCGGGTCGCGCACGTGGGCGAGGACGGCGACGAGCTTGGGCCGGGCCGCGATGATCTCCTCGAAGGGTGAGTCGAGGAAGCGGCAGACGCCGACGAGGCCCTGCGGGGTGACGGTCTGGGAGACCTCGGCGAGGACGGCGTCGGAGGCGTGGTGGACGCGGGCGCCGGCGGCGCGGGCCGCGTCGACGATCGGGGCGTAGCGCTCGGCGGCCTCGACGGTGGTGAAGAGCTCGACGAGGGTCGGCTCGCCGGTGGAGCCCCGGTGCTCGACGGCCTCGCGGACGGCCTGCGGGCCCTCGGCGATGAAGAGGCGGTCCTTGCCCCGGAAGTTGCGCTTGGCGAGCCGTCGGGCGGCGACGACGCGCGGGGAACGCGGGGAGATCAGCTCGGGGGTGACCATGGGGTGCGGCGGTTCTCTCTTCGGGACCGGGGGCTTCGGGGACCGGGAGCGCCGGTTCCCCCAGGGGGTGAAGCACCCGGACCCGCAGGCGCGTGCGCGCCTGCGGGTCCGGGCAGAAGTACTGCGGCCTGGAAGATCAGGCGGCGGCCTTCGGGGCGTTGACGTCGGCCGGGAGGGCCTTCTGCGCGACCTCGACCAGCGCGGCGAACGCGTTGATGTCGTTGACGGCCAGCTCGGCGAGGATCTTGCGGTCCACCTCGATGTTGGCGGCCTTCAGACCCTGGATGAGGCGGTTGTACGTCATGCCGTTCTGGCGGGCAGCGGCGTTGATGCGCTGGATCCACAGCTGACGGAAGTCGCCCTTGCGCTTCTTGCGGTCGTTGTAGTTGTAGACCAGCGAGTGGGTGACCTGCTCCTTGGCCTTGCGGTACAGGCGCGAACGCTGACCGCGGTAGCCGGAGGCCGCCTCGAGAATCGCCCGGCGCTTCTTGTGGGCGTTGACTGCCCGCTTGACGCGTGCCACTTTTAACTCCTTGTAGCGGGGTCGTGGTGGTCCTCACACGACCCGAAAAACGAATGGATCCCGGTCTCAGCCGGATGCCCCCGTCGCCGAGGGCGGGAGATCAACTCAGATGCCCAGCATCTTCTTGATCTTGGCGGCGTCACCCGGGGCCATCTCGGCGTTGCCGGTGAGGCGACGCGTCAGCTTGGACGACTTGTGCTCGAGCAGGTGGCGCTTGCCGGCGCGCTCGCGCAGGATCTTGCCGGAGCCGGTGACCTTGAAGCGCTTCTTGGCACCGGAGTGCGTCTTGTTCTTCGGCATCGCGCCGTATCTCCTCGTCAGTGGCGCTCCCGCCCGGTGCGGACACCGGACAACCGGGAGCGTCAGTTCTTCGTGTGGTGGTTCCGGGCGGGGCCCCGGGCTGCCTGGGTGGCAGCCCGACGGGTCACGCCTCGGGGGTCTCGGCCGGAGCCTCGGCCTCGGCGACCGGAGCCTCGGCGGCCGGGGCCGCGGGCGCCTCGTCGGAGGTCGCACCCTGGCGCTCGGCCTTGCGTGCGGCCTGGGCCTCACGCGCCTCGGCCATGGCCTCGGTCTTCTTCTTGTGCGGGCCGAGAACCATGATCATGTTCCGGCCGTCCTGCTTCGGGTTGGACTCGATGAAGCCAAGCTCCTCGACGTCCGACGCCAGCCGCTGAAGCAGCCGGAAACCGAGCTCGGGGCGGGACTGCTCACGACCACGGAACATGATCGTGATCTTGACCTTGTCGCCCTGCTTGAGGAACCGGACGACGTGACCCTTCTTGGTGTCGTAGTCGTGCGGGTCGATCTTCGGCCGGAGCTTCATCTCCTTGATGACCGTGTGCGCCTGGTTCTTGCGCGCCTCACGGGCCTTCATGGCCGACTCGTACTTGAACTTCCCGTAGTCCATGAGCTTGCACACGGGCGGACGGGCGTTCGCCGCGACCTCGACCAGGTCAAGGTCGTACTCCTGTGCGAGCTCCAGGGCCTTGGCAAGCGGAACAATCCCGACCTGCTCGCCGCTGGGTCCGACAAGTCGCACCTCGGGAACGCGAATCCTGTCGTTGATGCGGGGCTCGGCGCTGATGGATCCTCCTCGGTAGCACCACGCGACCGCCTGGCGGACGGACGCGCACTGTCTGTTTCTGACCAACCGAGCCGGAACGTGAAAAACGCCCCGGACGGGACACAGGCGGGGCTCCACGGAAATACCGGAGCACCGCCGCGGTCAACCGCGGGGCGCAACATCGGGCGGCTCCATCGTCCGTACGGAACGATGGGCGCCACCTGACCGGTGACCCGCCACCCGTGAGGGCGGTCAGGTGGGAGTACGGAGCCTCCACTTGTGGGCCGGGCACACAGGTGTCCGGCCGGTCGTTACACAAGGTTAGCAGGACCCGTCCCCATACGCGAACGCGGGCGCGGCGGCGGGGAGGCGCCCCGGGCGGCTTATCGTGTGGGGCATGAGCGAGACGCCCCAGAACGAGTCCGCGGACTCCCCCGAAACCCCCGACTTCGAATCCATGACCCGTGACATCGCGGAGGTCCCGGCGGTCGAGGTGATCGTGACCGTCGCCGTCAACCTGATGAGCGCCGCCGCGGTGAAGCTCGGGCTCACCGAGGAGGGCGACAAGCACAAGGACCTCGACGAGGCGCGCAAGCTGGTGCACGCGCTCGCGGGCCTGCTGGACGCCGGCGCGACGGAGGTCTCCTCCTTCCACGCCGCTCCCCTGCGGGACGGCCTGAAGTCCCTCCAGCTCGCCTTCCGCGAGGCCTCCCTGATCCCGGACGAGCCGGGCCAGGGTCCGGGCGAGAAGTACACCGGACCGGTGTACGGCTAGGAACCGACCGCGTCCCGGGGAGTCTCCCCCGGTCGCCTGACGTAGAAGGGCTCGCCCGGAGGGGTGGCCGAGGCCGGCAGCAGTGCCAGGTCGAGGCCCCGCACCAGGCGGGCCCTCAGTGTCTCGTCGGCCGCCAGGGCGCGGGCCACGCGCCCGGCGGTCTCCGCCGGGGAGCCGTCCTCGGCGAGGACCAGCGCGAGGGTGCCGTCGGCGGTCCCGGGACCGAGATGGGCCCGGAGCACCGCGGGCTCGGCGGCGACGGCGGCGCGCACCGCCTCGACCACGGCCGGGTCGTCCAGCGGGTCGGCGCTGGAGCGCCCCTCGGCGAGGGCGAGCAGCAGCGGGCCCGTCAGCTGGTAGGGCACCGGGCCGGCGAGGTCGAGGACGAGGGTGTCCGCCTTCTCGTGCGCGGCCGCCTGGAGCGCCTGGTGGAGCGGGACGGCGACGGGCCGGGCCCCGGGGTCCCACAGCGCGAGCGAGGCGATCGAGGTGAAGGCGGGCAGGGCCCGCCGGTCACCGGCCGTCAGCGTGGGGACCGCCATGTCGCTGGTCTTCTCGCGGCGCAGGCCGTTCTCGTCGGTCTCGACCTCGCCGAGCACGGCGACCACGGGGACGAGCAGCCGGGCGCCCCTGAGGGCGTCGAGGACCGGGCCGTGCGCGGTCCTGTCCTCCGCCCAGGCGGCGAGGGCCGCCGCCAGCCGCGGGTCGGCGGTGCCGTCGTCGTCGGAGAAACCGGGGTCCGGGATGTTCTTGAGCGCCACGCGTCGAGCCTAACCGGCGGGCCGGGACGCGCGGTCCGCCGGGTCCTCGGGCGCGCGCCGTCGTGCCGCCGGGCCGGGCCGGGCCTCAGAAGGTACGGCGGGAGCGGCGGAGGACGACGGCGGTCAGCAGGAGCAGGGCGCCCAGGCCGCCGGCCGCGGGGGCGAGCAGCCCGAAGGAGCGTTCCTCCTCCGCCGCGGGGACCGGACCGGGACCGAAGTGGCTGCCGCGGAAGCCGGCGACGGCGTTCTTGGGGTCGCCCGCCTTCAGCCGCGCGCCCGCCTCGATCGCGGCGGCCGGGTCGACGGTCCCGTACCCCTTGGCGTCACTGCGGCCGCCCTTCGGCCTGCTGCGGGCGGTGTCGATGAGGAGCCGCTTGATCTGGGCGGGGGTGAGGTCGGGGTGCGCGGACCGGACGAGGGCGACCGCGCCGGAGACGAACGCCGCGGCGGCGCTGGTCCCCCAGCCCTCGTAGTAGCGGCGGTCGGGGTCCGCGATGACGATGTCGACGCCCGGGGCGCTGACGGTGGCGTACCAGCGGCGGGTGGAGAAGGAGGCGTGGGTGCCGAAGCGGTCGACGGCGGTGACCGCGATGACGCCGGGGTAGGCGGCGGGGTAGGAGACGTGGTCGCCCTTCTCGCCGCCGTTACCGGCGGAGGCGACCACGGAGACGCCCTTGGCCAGGGCGTACTGCACCGCGGCGTCCTCGCCCGCGTCGGGGTGGGCCGACTCGGAGTCGTCGCCGAGGGAGAGGTTGATGACGTCGGCGCCGTGGTCGGCGGCCCAGCGGATGCCCTCGGCGAGGGCGGTGCCGCGGCTCTTGCGGGCCTTGTCGCGGGCCTTGTCGGTGCTTTCGAGGATGACCCGCACGGGCAGGATCCTCACGTCGGGCGCGATGCCGAGCACGCCGTCCCCGCCGTCGGGGCCGTGGCCGTGCCCGGCGATGATGCCGGCCATGGCGGTGCCGTGCCGGGCCCAGGCGCGGTCGCCCCGGGCGGCGCCGAAGCCGATGAGGTCGTGGCCGGGCAGGACCGAGCCCTCCAGGTCCGGGTGGCTGGCGTCGACCCCCGTGTCGAGGACGGCGACGGTGATCCCGTCGCCCTTGGTGGTCCGCCACGCCTCGGCGGTGTGGAGCGCCTCCGGGCCCCACTGGCGGGCCCGGATGGTGTCGGCGTACGCCGGAGGCGTCGTCGCCGGCAGCACGGCGATGCCGGCGGCGAGCAGGGCGGCCGCGGCGCCGCGCGTCCGGCGGCGGGAGGGCGGGGTCACCGGTCGTTCTCCTTCGCCGCCGCGACGGCGGTCGTGCGCAGCAGCGACGCGAACCCCTTCGCGATGCCGCGGGCCTCGTGCCCGAGGCCGGACTGGGCGACGGGGTCGGTGCGGCCGGGTCCGGCGGCCTGGTCGGCCGGGATCGGCTTCTCGACGGGCCGGCCGTCGGCGAAGCCGGAGACCGCGGTGACGACGACCGGCAGGTCGGCGGGGGCGGTCAGCCACCAGCTCGCGCGCTGCCCGGCGCCGAACCGGGCCGCGACGGTGCCGGGTCCGGACAGCGCGGGCGGCACGTCCTGTCCGCCGAGGCGGGTGGCGACCTCGCGGCCGAGCCGCCCCTGCGCGGTCACGTCGGCCCGGGTGAAGACGAGGCCGACGGTGATGACGCTGCTGGACGTCGCGTCGGTGTAGGTGGCGCGCAGGACGCGCTCGCAGCCGAGCGGCTTCACGGCGGCCAGCAGGCCCTTGCCGAGCGCGGCGGGCGAGCAGGCCGCGTCCGGCGCGACGACGACCCTGGTCCAGGTGCGCGCCGCCGAGCCGGGACCGGCGCCCGGTCCCGCGACGGTGCGCGGGAACAGCGTGTCCACCGGCGCGTCGTGCCAGAGCTCCTTGGCCTCCGCGTACCCGGCCGGTTCGGCGGGCGCACCGGGCTCCGCCGCCGCCAGCCACACGCCGGCCAGTGCGCCGCCGATGAGGCCCAGGCCCAGCACGGCGCACGCCGCGGCGGCCACCGTCCGGCCGGTCCCGCGCTCCCGCACGGGCCGCAGCCGCGTGGTCGTCTCCACCGGCGCCTCGGGCGGCAACGCCCCGGGCATGCCGGGGCCGTGGGCCCGCGCCGGGGCGGCGAGGGCCGCGAGGAGGGGTACGGACGCGGGCCGGGGCGGGGCGGCGGGGCGGCCGGCGGTCGCGGCCCGCCCGTCGCGGAGCGCGCCGGTGCCGGACGCGCGGCGCGGGTCGGGGTCCGTGGCGCGGATGGCCCGCAGGCGGGTGGTCGTCTCCACGGGCGGCGCGAGGGGCGCGGGGGCCTCGGCGGGCCGCTCGGGCCGCGCGGGCACGGTGGGGACCCGGCCGGCGGGCGTGGCGGGGGCTGGGCGGGAGCCGACGGGTGCCGGAGCAGTGGGGGCGGCGGCGAAGCCCGCGGGAGGGGCGGCGGGGGCCGGCGTCCGACCGGTGGAGACGGAGCCCGCGGGAGGGGCGGCGGGGGTCGGCGTCCGGCCGGCGGAGGCGGCGGGACCGGTCGGCGGGGCCGGGCTCGCGGGTACGGCCGGGACCGGGACGGCCGGCGCGGCAGCGACGGGGGCGGCCTCGGGCGCGGCGGGCGCGGACGCGGTCGGGGCGGGGCCGGGAGGGGGGCCGCCGGGGAGGAGCGCGTCGGTGATGCGGGACGAGACGGGGCGGTGCTCGGCGGTCATGCCCGTCCCCCCTGCTCGTGTCGACAATGGCCGTCACTCTACGGGCTGTTCCCCACCGCACGGGAACTCAGGGGCTACCCACCCGTAAACCTGTCTGGCAAGCTCGGGCCATGACTCCGCGCGCCGCCGACCGGGCCCGTTACGACCGGGCCACCGCTGAACTCGACGCGCCCGTGGCGATCGTCGATCTGGAGGCCTTCGACGCCAACGCGGCGGACCTGGTGCGCCGCGCCGGGGGCAAGCCGGTGCGGGTGGCGAGCAAGTCCGTGCGCTGCCGGGCCCTGCTGGAGCGGGTGCTGGCGCGGGAGGGCTTCGCGGGCATCATGTCCTTCACCCTCGACGAGTCGCTGTGGCTGGCCCGGGCCGGGTTCGAGGACGTGCTCCTCGCGTATCCCTCGGCCGACCGCGCGGGCTTCGGTGAGCTGGCCCGGGACCCGAAGCTGGCGGCGGCCGTGACCGTGATGGTCGACGACGTGGCGCAGCTCGACCTGATCGACGCGGCGCGGGCGGGCGGCACGGAGGAGGTCCGGGTCTGCCTGGAGCTGGACACGGCGCTGAGCCTGCTGGGCGGCCGGATACGGGTCGGCGCGCGCCGCTCCCCGCTGCGCGAGCCCGCCGAGCTGGCCGAGCTGGCCCGTTCGGTGGCGCGCCGCCCGGGGTTCCGGCTGGTCGGGATCATGGCGTACGAGGGTCATGTGGCGGGGGTCGGCGACGCGGTCGCGGGCCGGCCGCTGCGGTCGCGGGCGATCCGGCTGATGCAGGCGGCCGCGCGCCGGGAGCTGGCGGAGCGCCGGGCGGCGGTGGTGCGGGCCGTGCGGGCGGTGGCGCCGGACCTGGAGTTCGTGAACGGCGGGGGCACCGGCAGCGTGCAGCACACGGCCGCCGAGGACGCGGTGACCGAGATCGCCGCGGGCTCGGGGCTGTTCGTGCCGCGTCTCTTCGACAACTACACGTCCTTCAGCGGGCGTCCGGCCGCGCTGTTCGCGCAGCCGGTGGTCCGCCGGCCCGGTGTGGGCGTGGTGACGGTCCTCGGCGGCGGGTATCCGGCGTCGGGCGCCGCGGGCCCGGACCGGCTGCCGGTCCCGTACCTGCCGGAGGGACTGCGCTACGACCCCCAGGAGGGTCCCGGCGAGGTACAGACCCCGCTGCTCGGCTCCCCCGCCGACGATCTGCGGATCGGTGACAAGGTGTGGTTCCGGCACGCGAAGGCCGGCGAGCTGTGCGAGCGGTTCGACAGCCTGCACCTCGTGGAGGGCGACCGGATCACGGCGACCGTGCCGACCTACCGGGGCGAGGGACGCACCTTCCTCTGAGGGCGGCCCGTCCCTTCCCGGTCTCGCGCCGCCCGCGCTAGAAGACCGTGTCGCGCTGGTCCGGGACGACGGTGCCGTCGGGGCGGCGGACGGGCTGCGCGGTGCCGTCGGCGGCCGTGTAGCCGGTGGTGGCACAGGGGTAGGGGGTCGTCTTCTGCTTCTTGGGCTCGATGAACATCGGGTTGACGATCCAGCGGCCGTCCCCGTTCTCGTACGCCCGGCACATGAGTTCGCTCTTGTTGCGGTTGAGGACCAGGCGCAGGCCGGTCGCGTCGCGCAGGAACGAGATGTCGGTGTCGGAGTCGCCGGCGGCGAACACCTGGCGGCGGGCGGCGGGCTGGACGCGTTCGGCGGCGGGGCCGCGGACGCCGAAGATCTCCTGGTTGATCCAGCAGCGCTTGCCGTCGATGTAGGTGATCATCGTGTCCTCGCCGTCCCGCACCGTTCCGCAGCCCTTGAGGTGGCTGGTGAGGCGGCCGTGCTCGGTGGTGTTGCGGATGCCGAGGGTGTGGGAGGGGTCGACGCCGACGCCCCCGGCCCAGACGTCGACGACGGGCTCGGGCGAGGCGGAGACCACCCAGACGTCGAAGCCGGCGGCCTTGAGGGTGCGGATCAGGTCGCGCTGCTGCTCGTAGTAGCGGACCCAGCCCGTGACCTGGGCGGTGCCGACCCGCTGGGTGGCGCCCTGGGGCGCGGCGAGGTTCTCGGCGCGGGCGGCGGCGGCGAAGGACTCGGCCTCGCGGGTGGTCCAGCCGTGCAGGAGCTGGGCGAGCCAGGCGTACTGGGGCTCCGTGCGGCGGCGGTCGTGACCCGCGAAGGCGGCCTCACCCGCGGTGGTGGTGCCGGAGCCGTAGACGGAGAGCAGTTCGTCGGCGCAGCGGGCGTCGGTGGACGTGGGGAGGGTGCGGACCCCGGTGGGGCAGGCGGCGCCGAGGGCGGCCGCGGCCTCGAACGTGAGGTGGCGGCTGGTGGTGGACCAGTCGCCGCCGCGCGGCGGGCGGACGCGGTCGTGGCGCAGGAGCCAGTGGAAGGTGGCGTCGCCGACGTCGTTCTTGACGACGGTGTTGTCCCAGTCGAAGACGGCGACGGGCTTGCGGCCGGTTCTCGCGCGGTCGTCGCAGTGGTCGGCGACGAGGGCGTCGAGGCGGGCCTCGTTGTCGCCGTACCAGCCGTCGGAGACGGTGAGGGTGGGGCAGGGGCGGGGCTTCGGGGGCTTCGCCTGGGCGGGTCCGGCGGAGGCGAGACCGGTCGCGGCGAGGACGAGCGCGGCGGCGGCCGCGGAGGTGCGGAGTCGGTGGTTCATGATCACTCTCCTGTCTGTACGCGGAACAGCCGGGCGCCTTGCGACGCCCGGCTGTCGGGTGGGGGGAGCGGGGGTGAACTTCCGGGGTCCGTGGCCCCCTAGGGCCTGTCGTCGCCTTCCCCTCTGCCCCGCGACCCGGGCAACGAGGGGATGGTGACGACAGGTCCTAGAGCGGGGTCACGTACGCGCCGGAGATGCCGCCGTCGACGAGGAAGTCGCTGGCGTTGACGAAGGAGGAGTCGTCGCTCGCGAGGAAGGCGACGGCGGCGGCGATCTCCTCGGCCTCGGCGAAGCGGCCGACGGGGATGTGGACGAGGCGGCGGGCGGCGCGCTCGGGGTCCTTGGCGAACAGCTCCTGGAGGAGCGGGGTGTTGACCGGGCCCGGGCAGAGGGCGTTGACGCGGATGCCCTCGCGGGCGAACTGGACGCCCAGTTCGCGGGACATCGCGAGGACGCCGCCCTTGGACGCGGTGTACGAGATCTGGCTGGTGGCGGCGCCCATGAGGGCGACGAAGGAGGCGGTGTTGATGATGGAGCCCTTGCCCTGGCGGCGCATGTAGGGCAGGGCCGCCTTGCAGCACAGGTACACCGAGGTGAGGTTGACGTCCTGGACGCGCTTCCACGCCTCCAGGCCGGTCTCCAGGATGGAGTCGTCGTCGGGGGGCGAGATGCCGGCGTTGTTGAAGGAGATGTCGACGGAGCCGTAGGTCTCGAAGGCGGTCCTGAACAGGGCCTCGACCTGCTCGGGGTCGGTGACGTCGACCTGGACGAACGTGCCGCCGACCTCCTCTGCCGCGGCCTTGCCGGCGGTCTCGTCGATGTCCCCGCAGACGACGCGGGCGCCCTCGGAGGCGAGACGGCGGGCGGTGGCGAGGCCGATGCCGCTGCCGGCCCCGGTGATGACGGCGGTACGGCCGACCAGGCGGCGGCAGACGTTCTCTTCGGTGCTGGTCATGGTGGGTCAGGCCTCCGTGCTGAGGAAGACGTTCTTGGTTTCGGTGAAGGCGGTCAGGGCGTCAGGGCCGAGTTCACGGCCGAGGCCGGACTGGCGGTAGCCGCCGAAGGGGGTCGAGTAGCGCACGCTGGAGTGCGAGTTGACCGAGAGGTTGCCGGCGCGGACGGCGCGGGAGACCCGCAGGGCGCGGCCGACGTCCCGGGTCCACAGGGAGCCGGAGAGGCCGTACTCGGTGGCGTTGGCGAGGCGGACCGCGTCGGCCTCGTCGTCGAAGGGGAGGACGACGGCGACGGGGCCGAAGACCTCCTCGACGGCGCAGGGGGCGTCCTCGGCGATGCCGGTGAGGACGGTCGGCGGGAACCAGAAGCCCGGGCCCTCGGGGGCCTTGCCGCGGATGCCGGGGAGGTCGTCCGGCACGTAGGAGCGGACACGGTCGAGCTGGGCGCGGGAGATGAGCGGGCCCATCTGGGTGCGCGCGTCGGCGGGGTCGCCGACGACGATCTCCTCGATGGCGGGGGCGAGGAGTTCCAGGAAGCGGTCGTGGACGTCGCGCTGGACGAGGATGCGGGTGCGGGCGCAGCAGTCCTGGCCGCTGTTGTCGAGGAAGGACATCGGGGCGGCCGCGGCGGCCGCCTCGACGTCGGCGTCGGCGAAGACGATGTTGGGGCTCTTGCCGCCGAGTTCGAGGGTGACCCGCTTCACCTGGCCGGCGCACTTGGCCATGATCGCCTTGCCGACCCGGGTGGAACCGGTGAAGACGATCTTGGCGACGCCGGGGTGCTCGACGAGGGCGTCGCCCGCGACCGGCCCGGTGCCGGGGAGGACCTGGAAGAGCCCTTCGGGCAGGCCGGCCTCCAGGGCCAGTTCGGCGAGGCGGAGGGCGGTGAGGGGGGTCGTCTCGGCGGGCTTGAGGATCACGGCGTTGCCGGCGGCGAGGGCGGGTGCGGTGGCCCACGCGGCGATGGGCATGGGGAAGTTCCAGGGGGCGATGACGCCGACGACCCCGAGCGGTTCGAGGATCGTGATGTCGAGGCCGCCGGCCACCGGGATCTGCCGGCCGTTGAGGCGTTCCACTCCCCCGGCGGCGTAGTCGAGGAGGTCGCGGACGTTGCCGGCCTCCCAGCGGGCGTTGCCGAGGGTGTGCCCGGCCTCGGTGACCTCCAGGCGGGCGAGTTCCTCGACGTGGTCGTCCACGGTGGCGGCGAAGCGGCGGAGCAGCCGGGCGCGGTCGGCGGGCGCGGCGGCGGCCCAGCCGCGCTGGGCGGCGGTGGCGCGGGTCACGGCCGCGTCGACGTCGGCCGGCGTGGCGGCGGGGACGGTGGCGACCGGCTCCTCGGTCGCCGGGTTCAGTACCTGGAGCAACTCTGTCCTCTCAGTGGCGTTCGAAGGAGCGGCGCAGCTCCCAGTCGGTCACCGCGGCGTCGTAGGCGTCGAGTTCGACGCGGGCCATGTTGCGGTAGTGGGCGACGACCTCGGCGCCGAAGGCGGCCTTGGCGATCTCGCTGGTCTCCCAGAGTTCCGCGGCCTCGCGCAGGGTGGTGGGGACGTGCGCGTACTCGCCGGTGTAGGCGTTCCCGGTGCAGGGCGGGGGGAGTTCGAGGCGCTGCTCGATGCCGTGGAGGCCGGCGGCGACCAGGCCGGCGACGGCGAGGTAGGGGTTGACGTCGCCGCCGGGGAGGCGGTTCTCGAAGCGGGTGGAACGGCCGTGGCCGACGACCCGGAGCGAGCAGGTGCGGTTGTCGTGTCCCCAGGCGACGGCGGTGGGCGCGAAGGAGCCGGGCTGGAACCGCTTGTAGGAGTTGATGTTGGGGGCGTAGAGGAGGGAGAAGTCGCGGAGCGCGGCGAGCTGTCCGGCGAGGAAGTGCCGCATCGTCCCGGACATCCCGTGCGGGTCGTCGCCGGCCATCACGTTCTCCCCGTCGGCGTTCTGGAGGGAGAGGTGGATGTGGCAGGAGTTGCCCTCGCGCTCGTTGTACTTCGCCATGAAGGTGAGCGAGACGCCTTCCTGGGAGGCGATCTCCTTGGCGCCCGTCTTGTAGACGGTGTGCTGGTCGCAGGTGACGAGTGCTTCGTCGTACTTGAAGGCGATCTCGTGCTGGCCGGGGTTGCACTCGCCCTTGGCGGACTCGACGGTGAGCCCGGCGCCGGTCATCTCGTTGCGGATGCGGCGCAGGAGGGGCTCGATGCGGCCGGTGCCCAGGACGGAGTAGTCGATGTTGTACTGGTTGGCGGGGGTGAGGCCGCGGTAGTTCGCGTCCCACGCCTCCTCGTAGCTGTCCCGGAAGACGATGAACTCGAGCTCGGTGCCGACGTGGGCGGTGAGGCCGAGGCCGGCGAGGCGCTCCAGCTGGCGGCGGAGGATCTGCCGGGGCGCGGCGACGACCGGGGTGCCGTCGCCCCAGGCGAGGTCGGCCGTCACCATGGCGGTGGCCTCGTTCCAGGGGAGGCGCCGGAGGGTGGTGAGGTCGGGGTGCATGGCGAAGTCGCCGTAGCCGCGGTCCCAGGAGGACATCTCGTAGCCGTCGACGGTGTTCATGTCGGTGTCGACTGCCAGAAGATAGTTGCAGCCCTCGGTGCCGTGGCCGAGGACCTCGTCCAGGAAAAACGGGGCGGCGAACCGTTTGCCCTGGAGCCGTCCCTGCATGTCGGGGAAGGCCAGGACGACGGTGTCGATCTCGCCGCTCCCGACGAGGGCGCGGAGCTCCTCGACGGTGAGCGGGGGTGTGCGGACTGCCACGGGATTGCTCCTCCTTCGGCCTGCCGGAAGCCATAAGGTATTGCCGAAGACCATTGCTTGGGAAGTGCTGGAGGAAGGGAAACGAGAACGTGGCCAGGACGAGTGAACCGGCGGACCGGCTGACGCCCGTGCTGCGGCCGGTGCGGGCGGGCAACGGGTTCGAGGAGGCGCTGGAGCAGATCCTCCAGGTCGTGCGGCTCGGACTGGTGCCCGGCGGCGAGCGGCTGCCCGCCGAGCGGGAGCTGGCCGACCGGATGGGGATCAGCCGGGTCACGCTGCGCGAGGTGCTCAAGGTCCTCCAGGAGCAGGGGCTCGTGGAGTCCCGCCGCGGCCGGTACGGCGGGACGTTCGTGCGGCCCCGCGTCCAGACGGCGGACGAGGACGAGCTGCGCCGCCGGATCGCCACGGTCGACATGGAGGACACCCTGCGCTTCCGTGAGGTCCTGGAGGTGGGCGCGGCCGGGCTCTGCGCGGCCCACGGTCTCGACGCGGCCGGCGCCGAGCGGCTGCGGACGGCCGTGGCGGCCACCCGGGACGCCCCGCTGGCCGATTACCGCCGTCAGGACACCCTGCTGCACCTCACGCTCGCCGAGCTGTCCGGCTCGCCGACGCTGACCGCCCAGTACGCCGCCGTCCGGGCGACCGTGAACGACCTCCTGGACTGCATCCCCCTGCTCGTCCGCAATCTGGAGCACTCCCAGCACCAGCACACCGCGCTGGTCGAGGCGGTGCTCGACGGGGACGCGGACGCGGCGCGCGAGGTGATGCGGGAGCACTGCGCGGGGACCGCGGCACTGCTGCGCGGCTTCCTGACGTGAGGGCCCGGCCCGGCGGGGGCGTAACCCGAAAGTAACGCACGGGGGTTGCGCTTCCCGTCGGCCACCGCAAAGGTATGGCTCCAATCCATTGGGCCCGTTGCGGGGAGCTGACGCTGCCATGACGCTCGAAGACACCACCGGGGACACTCCCGGGAGCACGCCCGGGGCCACCGCCCCACCGAAGGACGACTACCTGGAGCGGCGGGCACTGCGGCGCGGCAGCGCCGGCTGGCTGCTGCTCACCGGGCTCGGCGTGGCCTACGTCGTCTCCGGGGACTTCTCCGGCTGGAACATCGGCCTGTCCAAGGGCGGCTTCGGCGGGCTCGCCGTCGCCACCGTCCTGATGGGCGCGATGTACGCCTGTCTGGTCTTCGCGCTCGCCGAGCTCTCCGCCATCCTGCCCACCGCGGGCGGCGGCTACGGCTTCGCCCGCCGGGCGCTCGGCACCTGGGGCGGCTTCCTCACCGGCACCGCGATCCTCATCGAGTACATCCTGGCGCCCGCCGCGATCTCGATCTTCATCGGCGACTACGTCGAGTCCCTCGGCCTCTTCGGCCTGGAGTCGGGCTGGCCGGTCTACCTCGTCTGCTTCGCGCTCTTCATCGGCATCCACCTGTGGGGCGTGGGCGAGGCGCTGCGCTTCAGCCTCATCGTCACCGCGATCGCGGTCGCCGCCCTGGTCGTCTTCGCCCTCGGCGCGTTCACCGACTTCCACGTCGACGGCCTCGACGACATCCCGGTCGACGGCGAGGCCTTCGGCGCGAACTCCTGGCTGCCCTTCGGCCTCCTCGGCATCTGGGCCGCCTTCCCCTTCGGCATGTGGTTCTTCCTCGGCGTCGAGGGCGTGCCGCTCGCCGCCGAGGAGGCGAAGGACCCGGTCCGGTCGATGCCGAGGGCACTCGCCCTCTCGATGGGCATCCTGGTGCTGCTCGCCGTCATGACCTTCTTCGCCGCCACGGGGGCGCGCGGCTCGGCCGCCGTCCAGGAGGCCGGCAACCCGCTGGTCGTGGCCCTCCAGGGCGACGGGGACCCGACGGCGCTCAGCCGCTTCGTGAACTACGCGGGCCTGGCGGGCCTGGTCGCCTCGTTCTTCTCCCTCATCTACGCCGGCTCCCGTCAGCTCTTCGCCCTCTCCCGGGCCGGCTACCTGCCCCGCTTCCTCTCGCTGACCAGCCGCCGCAAGTCGCCGTACCTGGGGCTGCTCATCCCCGGCGCGATCGGCTTCGCGCTGGCCGCCGGGACCGGGAACGGGGCCCGGATGCTGAACATCGCGGTCTTCGGCGCCACCATCTCGTACGCCCTGATGGCGCTCTCCCACATCGTGCTGCGGCGCCGCGAACCGGGGCTGCACCGGCCCTACCGCACGCCCGGCGGCATCGCGACCTCGTCCGTCGCCTTCGTCCTGGCCCTGTCGGCGCTGGTCGCGACCTTCCTGGTGGACCGGACGGCGGCGTTCACGGCGCTCGGGGTGTACGTGATCGCCCTCGCCTACTTCGCGCTCTACAGTCGGCACCATCTGGTCGCCCGGGCGCCCGAGGAGGAGTTCGCGGCGCTCGCCGCGGCCGAGGCCGAACTCGAACGCGACTGACCCGCCGCCGTCCCGCCCCTCTCTCCGCACCTCTGGAGGAAGCACGTGTCCCAGCCGCTCATCGGCGTGACCACCTATCTGGACCGGGCCCGCTGGGGGGTGTGGGACATGGAGGCCGCGCTGCTCCCCGCCCGCTACCCGGGGCTCGTCCGGGAGAGCGGGGGGCTCGCGGTGATGCTGCCACCGGACGGACCGGAGGCGGCGGCCGCGGTGGTGGCCCGGCTCGACGGGCTGGTCGTCGCGGGCGGGGCGGACGTCGAGCCCGCCCGGTACGGGGCCGCCCTCGACCCCCGTACCGGCCCGCCCGCCCGCGCCCGCGACGCCTGGGAGCTGGCCCTGATCGACGCGGCCCTGGCCTCCGGCACCCCGCTGCTCGGCATCTGCCGGGGCATGCAGCTGCTGAACGTGGCGCTCGGCGGGACGCTGGTCCAGCACCTCGACGGCCACGTCGAGGCCGTCGGCGTCATCGGGCGGCACGCGGTCAAGCCGGTGCCGGGCACCCGGTACGCCTCGCTCGTGCCCGAACTCGCCGAGGTCCCGACCTACCACCACCAGGCCGTGGACCGGCTCGGCGCGGGACTCGCCGTCTCCGCCCTCGCCGAGGACGGGACGATCGAGGCGGTGGAACTGGCCGATCCCGTCTGGGCGCTCGGCGTGCAGTGGCACCCCGAGATGGGCGAGGACACGCGCGTGATGCGGGGGCTCGTCCGGGCGGCGGGGGCCCGCCGGGGCTGAGCCCGACGCCCCGGCCCCCGACCGGCGAGGCCCGGCGCCCGCGCGGTTCGCCGGCGGCGAGCACCGGGTCCGGGAAGGGGTGGGTGCGGGTGGGCCGTCCCCCGTCGTCGGGGGTGACGACCGCCGTGCCGGCGGGTGCGCGCTCCACGGAGGCGGCGTGGTCGGCGGTCACCACGGTG
Source organism: Streptomyces sp. NPDC104202 (assembly GCF_055584185.1). Classification (NCBI taxonomy): domain Bacteria; kingdom Bacillati; phylum Actinomycetota; class Actinomycetes; order Kitasatosporales; family Streptomycetaceae; genus Streptomyces; species Streptomyces sp. NPDC104202. The sequence goes on from NZ_JBVJMN010000002.1 coordinate 95,299, forward strand.
ACGACCGTGGAGGCCGAGACCGGGGCGCCGGTGAGGGGGCCGACGGCCTCCCCGTACGACCCCGCGGTGCCCGGCGCCCCGTCTCCTCGACCAGCTCCGGGGCCCACGCCCGGGTGGCGTCGGCGCGGCGCGGGGCGGGCAGACGGGCGCCGGGGGCGCGGCGACCGCGGCGATGAGCTCCTCGCAGACCTTCCGGGCACGGGCCACGGCGTCGCCGGCCAGGCGGCCGCCGTCCTCGCCCCGGCGCCTCGGGGAGTCCGCGGTGATCCGGAGGACCGGGCGGTCCCTCACGCCTCCGCCCGGGCGGCGAGCACCGTGCGGTCGCGGCGCATGAGGAGCGCGTAGAGGAGCGCGGAGACGGCCGTGCCGACGGGGAGCGAGAGGTCGACGCCGCCGAGGGCTCCGGCGACCGGTCCCGTGTAGAGCGTGTCGACGCAGAGGGCCGCGGCGGCGATGCCGGCGAGGAGGGCGAGGGCGCCGGAGCGGTTGACGCCCCCGGTGTACCAGAAGGGGCTCGCCGGGGTCTCGTCGGAGAGGGCGATCCCGTCGTAGCGGCCCCGGCGGAGGAGCACGTCGGTGGCGTAGACGGCCATCAGGGGCCCGCTGAGGATCACGATGACCTGGAGGGCGTTGCTGACGGTGTCCAGGAAGTCGGAGACGAGCAGGCCGTAGAGGGTCAGGGCGACGGCGACGGCGCCGTCGAAGAGGACGCTGACGGTCCGGCGGACGCGCAGGCCGACGGCCTGGAGGGCGAGTCCGGCGCTGTAGGCGGTCAGGGCGTTGATGGCGATCGTGCCGAGGACGAGGGCCAGCAGGAAGACCGGGGTGAACCAGCCGGGGAGGATCGACTGCAGCGCGGTCTGCGGGTCGGTCATGTCGACGGCGGTCGCCGCGAAGGCGCCGAGCGAGCAGACGACGACGCTGGGCAGGAAGGCACCGAGCGCGGTCCAGCCGACGATCGCCTTCTTCGAGGACGTCCGGGGCAGGTAGCGGGAGAAGTCGGCGCTCGTGGTGTACGAGAGCGGGCCCGAGGCGATCATCGTGACGCCGGCGAGGAGGAGCGCCCAGCGCTCGGCCCCGTCCGGCCGCGCGGCCGGGGCGTAGGAGAAGTCCGCGTGCCGCAGGACGGCGAAGGCGACCACGGCGAAGACGGCGGCCAGGACCAGGGTGATCGGCAGGTACAGCCGGACGATCAGGGCGTGCCCGTAGACGCTGATGGCCAGGGTCAGGGCGGCGATGACGACGATGACGACGACCTTCACGGGGGTGTTCGCCGTGATGCCGGCCTTCTCGACCAGGGCGAACGCGGCGGTGGCCGCGGCGGCGAGGTTGAGGGCGAAGTAGCAGACGGAGACGAGCCAGCCGCCGACCGCGTTGTTCACGCGGTTGCCGATGACCCCGTACAGAGCCCGGGTGATCACTTCGCTGGGCGCGCCCGCGGCCGGTCCGGAGGTGGCGAGGAGGCCGGTGACCAGCCAGAAGAGGTTGCCGACGACGATCACGGCGACGGCCTGCCAGAGGGTGAGGCCCATCAGGACGAGGGCGCCGCCGATGACGAGGCTGAGGTAGTTCACATTGGCCGCCGCCCAGACGGAGAAGAGCTCGCGGGGGTGTCCGTGGCGCTCCCCGTCGGGGATGTGGTCGATGCCGTGGGCCTCGACGCGGCCCGGCCGGTCGGCGGCCGGCGCGGTGACCCGGGCTCCCGGGGAGCCGGGCAGCGGGTCGGGGATCGTGGAAGCCATGCGGCCCTCCGGATGCGTGTGGTGCCCACCTGGTTGCTTATTGGTCGCACACTCAATAGCATCCCCGGTATGTCGTCAAGCGTCGAGCGCAAGCGCATTCGCAAATCCCCGGAAGCCCGGCGGGCGGAGATCGTGGAGACCGCGGCCCGCGTCGCCCTGACGGAGGGGCTCGAGTGCGTCACCCTCCGGCGGATCGCCGACGAGCTCGCCGTGCGCCCCGGTCTGATCAGCCACTACTTCCCCTCCGCCGAGGAGCTGGTGGCCGAGGCCTTCAGCGTCGCCTCCACCGGCGAGCTCGACGCGCTGCTGCCCGCCGACCGGCCGCACGGCACTCCCACCCAGTACCTCGCGCGCTACTTCGCCCTCTCCTCCGGCGAGGCGTACGACGACATCAGCCGGCTCTGGATCAACGCCCGGCACCTCAGCCGCTACCGGCCCGTCCTCCGCGACCGCGTCGCCGAACAGGAGCTCGCCTCCGACGACCGGCTGGAGGCCGTCATCCGCGAGGGGGTCGCGCGCGGCGAGTTCCGCACCGACGACCCGCGCGCCGCGGCCATCCAGATCCTCGTCGTCCTCGACGGCCTCGGCGCCCACGCCAACACCGACCGCAGCGACCGCCCGGAGGCGGTGACCCGGATGGCCGTCAGCACGGCGGAACGCGTCCTGGACCTGCCGTACGGAGCCCTCACCGAGGCGCCGCCGCTCCCCGGGCAGACCCCCGGCGAGGACCCCGCGCCGCCGGAATGACACCCCGCCGCCCGGCAGCCCTCCCCCTCGCTCCTGCTCGCTCCCCTCGCTCCTCCTCCCGCAGTCGGCCCCCGACGCCCCCGGCCCCTCCCGAGTGACGGCCCGCCGGACGGCGGCCCTGCCCCTCGTTCCCCCTCCCCGGGCCTCCGCCGGCCCCGTCCGGCCCCCTTCCCCTCCCCGGCCTCCGCCGGCCTCGTTCCGGCCCCCTTCCCCTCCCCTGGAGCCCCCGTGCGCACCCGACTCGTCCTGCTCTCCGCCCGTCTGCTCGACCCCGGCACGGGGGAGTTCCTGCCGCAGAACGCGCTCGCCGTCTCCGACGACGGCCGCATCGCGGCCCTGGGCGACGACCGCGCGATGCGGGCCCTGGCCGGGCCCGCCACCACGGTCGTCGACCTCAAGGGGGCCGTGGTCACGCCCGGTCTCGTCGACGGCCACGTCCACCCGGTCTCCGGCGCCGAGCTGACCCACGGCCTCGACCTGTCCTCCTGCGCCGACGTCGACGACGTGCGGGAGGCGCTGGCCCGGGAGGTACGGTCCCTCGACCGCGGCGCCTGGCTGTTCGCCTGGGGGCTCGACCCGAACGTCTTCGCCGGCGCACCGGTCGGCATCGCCCCGTTCGACGCGGTACTCGACGGCATCCCGGCCTTCCTGCTGCTCTTCGACGCCCACTCGGCCCTGGCCAGCCGCCGCGCCCTCGAACTCGCCGGCGTCGACGGCCCGCGGACCTTCGACCAGGCGTCGGCCGAGGTCGTCTGCGACGCGGCGGGCCGCCCCACCGGACTGCTCCAGGAGGACGCCGCCTGCGCCCTGGTGGAGCGGGTCGCCCCGCGGCCGACCCGCGAGGAGAGCCGCGAACGGCTGGCGGCCGCGCTGCGCTCCATGGCGGCGGCGGGACTCACCGGCGGGCACGCCATGGACGCCAACGGCGACAGCCTGGCCCTGTACGGCGACCTCGACGCGGCCGGCGACCTCCCGCTGCGGCTGCGGGTCGCGCCCTGGTGCCAGCCCGGCACCGACGCCGACGGCGTGCGCGCGCTCGTCGAGCAGCAGGGCACCGGCGGCGCGCTGTGGCGGGTCGCGGGCGTGAAGCTCTTCATGGACGGGACCATCGACAACGGCACCGCCTGGCTGGAACGCCCCGACTGCCACGGCGAGTCCACCCACGCGTTCTGGCCCGACCCCGCCGCCTACACGCACATCGTCGGCGAGCTGCACCGGGCCGGCGTGCCCACCGCCACGCACGCCATCGGCGACGCGGCCGTCCGGCACGTCCTCGACGCCGTCGAGAAGGCCCAGGCCGGGGACGGCCGGCCGGACGCGGTTCGCCACCGGGTCGAGCACATCGAGACCGTGCCGGACGACACCCTGCGCCGCTTCGCCGAGCTCGGCGTCCTCGCGTCCATGCAGCCCACCCACTGCTGCGACTTCACCCGCGCCGACCACACCGACAACTGGTCGCGGCGGCTCGGCGAGGAGCGCGCCTCGCGCGCGTGGCGCTGCCGCGACCTGGCGGACTCCGGCGCCGCGGTGATCCTCGGCTCCGACTGGCCGATCGCCCCCTTCCCGCCGCTCGGCGTGATGGCCGGCGCCCGCCACCGCCGCCCGAGCCGCGACCTCGGCCAGGCGCCGCACGGCCCCGAGCAGGCCCTCACGGCGCTGGAGGCGCTGCGCGGGATGACGACGGCGCCCGCCTTCGCCGCCGGCGAGGAGCACGAGGCCGGCCGGCTCTCCCCCGGCTACCGCGCCGACCTCACCGTCCTCGGCGCCGACCCGTTGACCACCCCCGCCACCGAGCTGCCGGACCTCCCGGTCCGGCTGACCGTGGTGGACGGCCGGCCGACCTTCCGGGCCGCGGACCTCTGAGACGGGGCCACGCCCCGCTCGGCGCAGAGCCCGGGGCAGACCCCTCGGACAGACCCCTCGGGCAGATCCCCGGGCAGACTCCTCGGGCAGACCACTCCGGCAGATCCCGGGGCAGACTCCTCGGACAGACCCCTCCGGCAGACCCTTCGCCGCAGGCCCTCGGGGCCGGCCCCGACCGCCGGGCCCGGGGCTACCCCGCCGGCCGCGCCCGCGTCAGCGACAGCAGGTCCCGGGCGGGACCGGTGGGGCGGTGGCCGGTGGGCCAGACGGCCCGGAGGTCACGGCGGAGCAGGACCCCGGCGACGGGGACGGCGACCAGGCGGCGTGAGGCGAGCTCCTCGGTGATGGCGAGTTCGCTGAGGACGGCGGGCCCGGCCGCGCTGACGGCGGCGGCCTTCACCGCGGTGGTGGAGGCGAGTTCCAGCAGGGGCTGGGCGAGACCTCCGTGGCCGGAGAGGGCGGCGTCGAGGACCTGACGGGTCCCGGAGCCGCGTTCGCGCAGGACGAGGGGGGTCGCGGCCAGCTCCGCCGGGTCCAGGGGGTCCCGGCGGCGGGCCCACGGGTGCGACGGGGCGACCACGAGGACGAGCCGGTCGTGGGCGACGACCGCCCCGTCGAGGCCGTCGGGCACGGCGAGCCCCTCGACGAAGCCGACGTCGGCGTCGCCCGCGAAGAGGCGCTCCGCGACCGCCGCGGAGTTCCCCGCCTGCAGCGACACGGCGGTGTCCGGCCGCTGGGTGCGCAGGGCGATGAGCCAGCCGGGCAGCAGGTACTCGGCGATCGTCATGGACGCGGCCACCCGCAGCCGGGAGTCCCGGCGTCCCCGCAGCGCCTGCGCGCCCGCGTCGAAGGCCTCCGCCGCCTCCACGATCCGCCGCGCCCAGTCGGTGACGAGCGCGCCGGCGTCGGTGAGGCGGGAGCCGCGGGGCGAGCGGTCGACGAGGGCCACCCCGAGCTGCCGCTCCATGGAACGGATCCGGCTGCTCGCGGCGGGCTGGGTGATCCCGACCTCGCGGGCCGCCGCGCCGAGACTGCCGTGCCGGGCGACGGCGAGGAGGAGTTCGAGCGCACCGAGGTCCGGGACCCGGTGGGAGAGGTGGGGCCGCGGCTCGCCGCCGTGCTCCCCAGGCTGCCCGCGCGTCCCCCGGCCCTCGGAGATCCCCCCCTCCGCCCGTGCCTCCCGCCTGCCGTCGGCACCCTGCGGCCCGCTCGTCTCCCTGCTCATAAAGCCAGCTTATGACGTCATAGCCGCATGATCCCTGGTGGGGGCCGGAGCGAGGGGCGACGGTGGAGCCATGGCAAGCCTCGCAACACCCCGCTCGGCCCCCCGTCCGGCCCTCCGCGCCACCACCCCCGGCGCGCGGCCGGCCCCGTCGGCCCCTTCCGTCCGCCACCTCGGACCGAACTGGTACGCCTCCGTGATGGGCACCTCCATCGTCGCCACGGCGGGTGCCGCGCTCCCGGTGGACGTCCCCGGCCTGCGGACGGTGTGCACCGCGGTCTGGGCGCTGTCCCTGGTGATGCTGGCCGTCCTGGTCTCCGCCCGCGTGCTGCACTGGATCCACCACCGCGACCAGGCCCGCGCGCACCTCCTCGACCCCGCCGTGGCGCCCTTCTACGGCTGTACCTCGATGGCCCTGCTCGCGGTCGGCGGCGGGGCGATGACCGTGGGCCTGGACTGGATCGGGCTGCCGGCGGCCCTGGCCCTGGACGCGGTCCTTTTCATCGTCGGCACGCTGGTCGGGCTGGCGGCCGCGGTGGCCGTCCCGTACCTGATGGTGGTGCACCACCGGATCGAGAGCGCCTCGCCGGTGTGGCTGCTCCCGGTCGTGGCGCCCATGGTCTCGGCCGCGCTCGGCCCGCTGCTCGTGCCCCACCTGCCCGCGGGCCAGGCCCAGCAGACCCTGCTGATCGCCTGCTACGCGATGTTCGGCGTGAGCCTGCTGGCCACCCTCGTGATGCTGCCGCTCGTCTTCGGCCGGCTGGTCACCGGCGGTCCCCTCCCCCTCGCGCTCACCCCCACCCTGTTCCTCGTCCTCGGCCCGCTGGGACAGTCGACCACCGCGGCGAACAAGTTCGCCGACGCGGCCGCGGGGGTGCTGCCCGCTCCGTACGCGCACGGCTTCGCCGCCTTCGCCGTCCTCTACGGCGTGCCCGTCATGGGGTTCGCGCTGCTGTGGCTGGCACTGGCCGGGGCGATGGTGCTGCGGGCGCGGCGGCAGGGCATGGGCTTCGCGATGACCTTCTGGGCCTTCACCTTCCCCGTCGGCACCTGTGTGACCGGCGCGGAGGGCCTGGCCGGGCACACCGGACTCGCGGCCTTCCGGTGGCTCGCGATCGGGCTGTACGCGCTCCTCGTCGCGGCCTGGCTGCCGACCGCGTTCCACACGGCGCGGGGGCTGTTCAGCGGCGCGCTGCTCGCAGGGCCCGGGCCAGTGCCCGCGGGGCGGCGGCCAGGGACGGCCCGTACCACGTGAGCATCCGCCCGTCGACGAGCGCGGCGGCGGCCTCGGGGAACGCCTCGGGGCCGTCGTCGGCGGTGAAGCGGTAGGGCTCGTCCGGCAGGACGACGAGGTCGGGGGCGGCGGCCCGCAGGTCGTCGAGCGGCAGGCGCGGATAGCGCTCGGGGTGGCCTGCGTACACGTTGCGGACGCCGAGCCGGGCCAGCAGGTCGCCCGCGAAGGTGTCACGGCCGAGGACCATCCAGGGGCGGCGCCAGATCGGCACCACGGCGGTGAGCGGTCCGCCGTCCGCCGCGGCCCCCACCGGCGTCACCGCCTCCCAGGCGGCCTCGGCCTCGTCGAGCCAGCGGGGCCGCGCGGGCGCGCCGCAGGCGGCGAGGACGCGGGCCAGTTCACGCAGGCCCTGGTCGAGGGTGCGGACCTCGGTGACGAGGACCTCGGTCCCGGCGGCCCGCAGGGCGGCGAGGTCCGGGGCCCGGTTCTCCTCCTCGTTGGCGAGGACGAGGTCGGGGCGGAGCGCGGTGACCGCGGCGACGTCGGGGTTCTTGGTGCCGCCGATCCGCGCGACGTCGAGGCCCGCGGGGTGGCTGCACCAGTCGGTCGCGCCGACGAGCAGGCCGGGCAGAGTGACGGCGACGGCCTCGGTGAGGGACGGCACGAGGGAGACGACCCTCGGTGCGGCCCTCACACCTCCTCGGCCTCGACGTGGTCGGCGACGGCGACGACGAGCAGGCGGGTGCCGGGCTCGGTGGCGCGCCAGCGGTGCCGCACGCCGCCGGAGAGGTAGAGGGTGTCGCCGCGGCCGAGCCGGTAGGCGCGACCCTCGGCCTCGACCTCGGCGGCGCCGTCGGCCACGTAGAGCAGCTCGTCGTTGCGGTGCTGGAACTCGCGTCCCGCGTCCTGCTCGCCGGTGAACTCCAGGGCGTGCAGCTGGTGGCGGCCCCGGACGAGCCGGCGGACGCCCGCGGGCAGGGCCGGGTCGGGGGAGCTCTCGTCGGACCGTACGACGTCGACGGTGCGGGAGGCCTCGGCGGCGGCCAGGAGTTCGCCGGCCGTCGTCTCCAGGGCCTTGGCGACCAGTTCGAGGGAGCGGCGGCTGGGTCGGGCCCGGTCGTTCTCCACCTGGCTGAGGAAGGGGACGGAGAGTCCGCTGCGGGAGGCGACGACGGCCAGGGTGAGCTGGAGCGCTCTGCGGCGTCTCTTGACGGCCGCGCCCACACGGGGTGATTCCTTCTCGTCCATGTCGACTCCCTCCCTTGTGTCTGCGGCGGGTCCCTCGGACCGGTGTACCGGTCGGTTACCTGAACCTTACGCAGCTTTGGGGCGGTGTTTCTCGTCGTGCCGAAAAGGGGTGGTCGCCGAGCACGCTCGGCGACCACCCCTTTTCGGACAGGAGTCACGGGACCGTCCCGGGGGGACGGGTCCGGACGGCTACCGCGGAGTGAGCTTCTCCGCGAGGCCCGGGTTCCGGTCCAGCCAGGTACGGACGGCCTGCTGCTCCTTGCCCTTGCCGGTCTCCTGGATGACGGCCTCCAGGTCCGTGAGCTGCTTCTCGGTCAGCTTGAACCTCTTCAGCCAGGCGCCGATCTCGGGGTTCTCGGCGGCGAAGCCCTTGCGGGCGAGGGTGTGGACGCCGTCGCCCTTGCCCCAGCTGCCCTTCGGGTCGGCGAGCTTCCTCAGGTCGTGGGCGGAGTAGGCCCAGTGCGGCGACCAGAGGGTGACGACGACCGGTTCCTTGCGGTCGTACGCGCGCTTCAGCTCGGCCAGCATGCCGGGGGTGGAGCCGTCGACGACCTGGTACTCGCCGTCGAGGCCGTACTCCTTCATGACCTTGTCCTTGAGGATGCCCATCATGCCGGCGCTCGGCTCGATGCCGACGATCCGGCCCTTGAACTGTCCGGCCTTCCCCTTGAGGTCGGCGAGCGAGTCCACTCCCTTGACGTACGAGGGGACGGCGAGCTCCAGGGAGGTGGGGCCGTACCAGGAGCCGAGGTCCTCCAGCTTGTTCCGGTACTTGGCCCAGTACTGCTCGTGCGTGACGGGCAGCCAGGCGTCGGTCTGGAAGTCGAGCTGGCCGCCGGCGAGACCGGTGTAGAGCGCGCCGGCCTCCAGCTGCTTGGTGTCGACCTGGTAGCCGCGCCGCTCCAGCAGCTCCTTCCACAGATAGGTGGAGGCGATGCCCTCGTCCCAGGGGATGAAGCCGATGCTGACCTTCTTGCCGTTGCCGCCCGCGGAGGCCGTACCGGAGCCGCCGAGGAAGCCGGAGCCGCCCGCGACCAGGGCGAGGACGACGACGCCGACGAGGGCGGTGACGGGCTGCGGACGGTGGGCCCAGAGCTTCGCGCCGACCCTCCCGGCGCTCGCCGCGCGCGCCTTGGCGGCGGCCCGGCGGCCGAGCGGGGAGACCTGGCGGCCGAGGGCGCCGGTCATCCGGTCGAGGTACATGGCGAGCACCACGATGGAGACGCCGGCCTCGAAGCCGAGGCCGATGTCGACGTTGCCGATCGCCCGGTAGACGGCGCCGCCGAGGCCGCCGCCGCCGACCATGCCGGCGATGACCACCATGGAGAGGCCGAGCATGATGACCTGGTTGACGCCGGCCATGATCGTCGGCAGGGCGAGCGGCAGCTGGACGCGCAGCAGCGTGTTCCGCGGCGTGGTGCCGAACGCCTCGGCCGCCTCGACGAGTTCGCCGTCGACCTGGCGGATGCCGAGTTCGGTCATCCGGACGCCCGGAGGCAGCGCGAAGACGATGGTGGCGATGATGCCGGGGACGACACCGACGCCGAAGAAGATGATGCCGGGGATGAGGTAGACCATCGCCGGCATGGTCTGCATGAAGTCGAGGACGGGCCGCAGGACGGCGCTCACGCTCGTGGACCGGGCCGCCCAGATGCCGAGCGGCACCGCGATCACCAGGGTCACCAGGGTGGCCACGAGTACGAGCGACAGCGTCGCCATGGCCTCGTCCCACAACTGGACGGAGTCGACGAGGGCGAACCCCGCGAACGCCAGGACGCCGGCCGCGAGCCCCCGCAGCCACCAGGCCAGGACGGCCAGGATGCCGGCGAAGAGCAGCGGCTGGGGTGCGGACAGGACGGCGTCGATGCCGTCGTAAAGGCCGGTGACGCCGGTGCTGACGGCGTCGAACAGCCAGGAGAACTGGACCTGGAGCCAGTCGACGGAGCTGTCGACCCACTCGCCGAGGGGAAGCCTAGGCACCGGCGGTCACCTCCCGGGCGTCCTTGCGGACCGGTCGGGCGGACGCACCGCCCGGGGCGGGGCGCGGGAAGTCGTCCGCCGTCCGGCGCGGGGCGTCGTAGGCCGCGCGGCCGTCCTTCTCCGCGGCGGCGGTCGCGCCGCCCATGACGGCGAGCAGGCGCTCCGCGGGGACGACACCGAGGACGGTGCCGTCGGCGTCCTCGACGGTGACGGGGTGCGGGGCCAGCGCGGCGACGGCGCACAGGTCGGCGACGAGCGTGTCCGGTCCGACCGGCCGGCAGGCGCAGCCGGCGGGGCAGTCGGCCGCGGTGGCGCCCTCGGTCATGACGGCGGACGCGGTGAGCACCCGGGAGCGGTCGACGTCCTGGATGAAGGAGGCGACGTAGTCGTCGGCGGGGCGGACGAGGATGTCCTCCGCGGTGCCGAGCTGCACGATCCGGCCGTTGCGCATGACGGCGATCCGGTCGCCGAGGCGCATGGCCTCGTTCAGGTCGTGGGTGATGAAGACGATGGTCTTCTTCAGCCGCTGCTGGAGGACGAGGAGCTGGTCCTGCATGTCGCGGCGGATCAGCGGGTCGAGCGCGCTGAACGACTCGTCCATGAGGAGCAGGTCGGCGTCGGTGGCGAGCGCGCGGGCCAGGCCGACGCGCTGCTGCATGCCGCCGGACAGCTCGTCGGGCCAGGACTTCTCCCAGCCCGCGAGACCGCACAGTTCCAGAGCCTCGGCGGCGCGCTTCTCACGCTCGGCGCGGGGTACTCCCTGCACCTCCAGGCCGTAGGCGGCGTTCTCCAGGACGTTTCGGTGCGGGAACAGAGCGAAGTGCTGGAAGACCATGCTGATCTTGCTGGAGCGGACTTCGCGGAGCTCGCGGGGGGAGAGCGCGGTGAGGTCGCGGCCGTCGAAGAGGACCCGTCCCGCGGTGGGTTCGAGCAGACCGTTCAGCATGCGCAGGAGGGTCGACTTGCCGGATCCGGACAGACCCATCACGACGAAGATCTGGCCGGGCTCGACGGTGAAGCCGGCGTCGACGACCGCGGCGGTCGTCCCCTCGGACCGCAGTTCCTCGCGGTCGGCACCTGCGGCGAGCCTGCGCACGGCCTCGTCGGGTCGTCTGCCGAACACCTTGAACAGGTGGTCGGCCTGGAGCCTGGACACATACACCTCACGGGTAGCAATGAAGAACGGCCCTGCCACCCCCGCGCGGCCGGGCCGTGGAGCGGGCAGGATCCGCCTGCGACCCGTCGCGTACGGGGGTTCCAGCATCGAAATCCCCGTACCGGGATCCGCTCCGGGCTGCCGCCTGCCCGGGGCCACCCGGTGCAAACGCAAAGGTGACACGGGTCACTCCGGGTCCTGCGCGAGGCGGCGCCCGCACGGGTCCCGGCGACCGCGGGGACCCGTGCGGGCGCCCCGGCGCGCCACGCTCCCTCCGAGGCCGCCTCGGCCGAGCGACAGGCATCCGCCGTCGCGGCGGCGGATGCCTGTCGCTCGCCGCGGTCTGTCGGTGGCGTGCGGCATGATCGGGCGGGTGACCCGACGTTTGATGCTCCTCGACACCGCCAGCCTGTACTTCCGCGCCTACTTCGGCGTCCCGGACTCGGTGCGCGCGCCGGACGGCACGCCGGTCAACGCCGTCCGCGGGCTCCTCGACTTCATCACCCGGCTCGTCCAGGACCACCGCCCCGACGACCTGGTGGCCTGCTGGGACGAGGACTGGCGGCCGCAGTGGCGGGTCGACCTGATCCCGTCCTACAAGGCGCACCGGGTGGCGGCCGAGACGGAGACCGGGCCCGACGAGGAGGAGATCCCGGACACGCTGTCCCCGCAGGTGCCGGTGATCGAGGAGGTCCTCGCGGCGCTCGGCGTGGCCCGCGTCGGGGCCGCCGGCTACGAGGCGGACGACGTGATCGGGACGCTGGCCGGGCGGGCCGCCGGTCCGGTCGACATCGTCACCGGCGACCGCGACCTGTTCCAGCTGGTGGACGACGCACGCGGGGTGCGCGTCCTCTACCCCCGCAAGGGCGTCGGCGACTGCGACCTGGTGGACGCCGCGTTCATCCGCGCGAAGTACGGGGTGCGCCCCGACCAGTACGCGGACTTCGCGGCGCTGCGCGGGGACGCGAGCGACGGGCTGCCCGGCGTCAAGGGCATCGGGGAGAAGACGGCGGCGCAGCTGATCACGGAGTACGGCGACCTCGACGGGGTCCGGACGGCCGCCGAGGACCGCGCGTCGAAGCTGACCCCGGCCAAGCGGCGCGGGATCGTCGAGGCGGCCGCGTACCTGGACGTCGCCCCGACGGTGGTGCGGGTCGCCGGTGACGTGTCGCTGCCGGAGTTCGACCCGGCGCTGCCGTCGGCGCCCCGCGACCCGGCGGCGCTCGACGCCCTGGTGAAGCGGTGGGGGCTGGGCGGGGCCGTGGGCCGGCTGCTGCCGGTACTGGAGCGCTGAGGGACGGGCCCGTGGGCCGTCCCCGCGCCGGCCCGGGGACGGACTCCGCGCTGCCGGCGGACAGTCCGGGGAAGGATTTCGCGGCGCCTTTCGCGGCGCCCGCGGACAGTGCGGAGACGGGCCTCGCGGCGGCGGGGGGCGGGGGTCTGGGGCGCACGCGCCGCGAGATGCTAGCTTAGGCATACCTAAGTTCGTAGAGTCAGGAGAGCCCGCCGTGGCAGAGCAGCCGGCCCGCAAGGCACCGAAGGCCACCGAGGCGCGCGTGGTGCGCACCGAGCGCATCACGCCGCACATGGTGCGCGTGGTCCTGGGAGGTCCGGGGCTCGACGCGTTCGACGCCGGTGAGTACACCGACCACTACGTGAAGCTGCTCTTCGCCCCGGAGGGCGTCTCCTACCCGGAGCCGTTCGACATGGAGCGGATCCGGGCGGAGTTCCCCCGGGAGCAGTGGCCGACGACCCGGACGTACACCGTGCGGGCCTGGGACGCCGTGCAGCGGGAGCTGACCGTCGACTTCGTGGTGCACGGCGACGAGGGCCTGGCCGGCCCGTGGGCGGCGCGCGCGCAGGCGGGCGAGACGGTGCGCTTCCTCGGCCCCGGCGGCGGCTACGCGCCGGACCCGGCGGCCGACTGGCACCTCCTCGTCGGCGACGAGAGCGCGCTGCCGGCGATCGCCGTGGCCCTGGAGCGGCTGCCCGCCGGGGCGCGCGTGCACGCGTTCGTCGAGGTGTCGGACGCGGCCGAGGAGCAGAAGTTCGCCACCGCGGACGGCGTGGAGGTGACCTGGCTGCACCGGGGTGACCGGCCGGCGGGCGAGGCGCTCGTCGAGGCCGTCCGCTCGCTGGACTTCCCGGCCGGTGACGTGCACGCCTTCGTCCACGGTGAGGCCGGTTTCGTGAAGGACCTGCGCCGCCACCTCCGCCTGGACCGCGGAGTGGGCCGCGAGCGGCTGTCCATCTCGGGTTACTGGCGTCTGGGCAAGTCGGACGAGGCGTGGCGCGCGATCAAGCGCGAGTGGAACGAGCAGGTGGAGCGCGAGCAGGAGAACTGACGCGCCGACCGGCGAGCAGGGGGTGGGCGCCCGAGGCACCCACCCCCTTTCGCCTGCCCGGCCCCATTCCCCTGCCCGGCCCCTCCCCCGCCTGGACCGTTCCCCCACTTCACACGGCCCCGCTTCACACGGCCCCGCTTCACACGGCCCCGCTTCACACGGCCCGGCCTCACCCCGCCCGGCCACCGGCCGACCGGCGGGGCCCCGCTACTTCTTCTCGCCGAAGGCGCGGTCCGAGGCGTCCACGTGGGCCAGCCGCCGCAGCGCCGAGAAGACCGCGTCACCGAGGACCGTGCCCACGACGGTGCTCTCGACGAGCTCCTCGCGCGCCACGTGGTCCGCCACGTACCGCAGGTCGGCGCGGGCGACGTTCTCCGCCGCGTCGGCGTAGACCTCCAGATAGTCGGCGAACGAGCCGTGGCCGACCTCTTCGAGCGTGGCCAGGGCGGTCGCCAGCGCCTCCGCCGCCCCGCCGCCGGAGTGCACCCGCCAGCCGCGCGCGGCGACCAGTGCGGCGACCCGCTCGCGCGCCTTCTCGATCCCGGCGCCCGGTTCGCGCTCGTAGCGCGGCACCAGCCGGATGGCCGCCGTGCCGAGGACCTTGTGCACCGGCCGCTCCTTGTCGTCGACGGCCTCGATCACGTCCCGGATGCCCGCGACGGAGAGTCCGCCGACATCGAGAAGCGCCCGGATCAGGCGGAGGCGCCGTACATGCGTCTCCTCGTACGAAGCCTGGTTGGGGCTCGTCAACTCCCCTGCCGGCAACAGCCCTTCCCGTACGTAGAACTTGATCGTGGGCACGGACACCCCGGTCCTGCGACTCAACTCTCCGATGCGCACCGCGCGTTCACCTTCCCGGTCGTTCAACGGTCTTGCCGACCGACGTCTCCATCATAGATAGTGGCGCTATCAGATAGCGGCGAGTGCCACTATCCATAATCGTTCCACGGGGGATACGCATGTCGTCGTTACCGCACCCGCCCGCCCGCCTCCACCGGCCCCTGGTCTGGTTCGCCGCCTCCATGGGCCTGCTGGCCCTCGTCTCCGTCGTCGGCCTGGCCGTCGACGACCGGATCCTCGTCGGCGTACCGATCTGGACGAAGCCGCTGAAGTTCTCGCTCTCGTTCATCGCCTACGCGCTCTCGCTCGCCTGGATGCTCTCGCTGCTCGCGCCGCTCCCCCGGGCCCACCGGATCGGCTGGTGGGCCGGGACGGTGGTCGGCGTCGCCGGCGCGGGCGAGATGGTCCTCATCACCCTCCAGGTGATCCGCGGCACCCAGAGCCACTTCAACCAGGCCACGCCCTTCGACAACGCCGTCTTCCAGATCATGGGCGGCACCGTCGTCGTCCTGTGGCTGGGCGCCCTGACCATCGCCGTGCTCCTGCTGCGCGCCCGGATCCTCGACCGGGCCACCGCCTGGGCCGTCCGGCTCTCCTCCCTGATCGCCCTGGCGGGCGCGGCCGTCGGCTTCCTGATGGTCCGTCCGACCCCCGAGCAGCTGGCGGTGGAGGAGCCCCCCATCAGCGGCGCCCACAGCGTCGGCGTCCCGGACGGCGGCCCCTCGATGCCGCTGACCGGCTGGGCGACCACCGGAGGCGACCTGCGCGTGGCCCACTTCTTCGGCATGCACGCGCTCCAGCTGCTCCCGCTGCTGCTGCTCGTCCTCGCCGCCCTCGCCGGCCGCTTCGGGCGCCTCGCCGACGAACGGGTGCGCCTGCGGCTGACATTGACCGCCTCCGCCGCCTACACGGCCGTCTTCGTCCTCCTGACCTGGCAGGCCCTGCGCGGCCAGGCCCTGTTCGCCCCGGACGGGGCGACCCTGGCGGCCGGGGGCGCGATCGCCGTACTCACCGCCGTGGCCGCGGGCCTCTCCCTCCGCCTCCCTTCCTCCACCCCCTCCTCCCCCGCCTCCGCACCTTCGGAGGAGGTCTCGGCATGACCGGCTTCCTCTTCGAGCTGACGTTCCTGCTGGCGGCGCCCGTCTGGCTGCTGATGATCCTGGCGCCGGGGTGGCGCGGAACCGAGCGGCTGGCGGCCTCGCCGTTCACGGTCCTGCCCCTGCTGACCGTGTGGGCGGTACTGGCCGTCCCCGTCCTGCCGGAGCTCTGGACCGCCGTCTCCAGCCCCGACCTCGACACCTTCCGGGAGCTCACCGCGCTCGCGAACGGCGCCGGGGCCGTCTGGGCACAGGTCATCGCCTGGGACCTGCTCCTGGGCCAGTGGATGTACCGCGAGGCCCGGCGCCTTGAGGTCCCGCCCCTCCTGATGGCCCCGCTGCTCCTCCTGACGATTCTCCTCTCCCCCGTCGGTCTGCCTCTGTTCCTGGGAGTGCGGGCGGTATGGACGGTGAAGGCAGGGCGCGGGGCGGGAGCCGGCGCGCCGCAGACGCCCACCCCGGTGCGCTGACGGGACGGCTTCCCCGCGACGACCCGGCACGGGGCTCCCGGGCCCGCGCCCTGCCCTCCGCCCCCTACCGAAGCGCTTCCCGTCGCAGCCGGGCGGCCGGGCCCGCCAGGCGGCCGTCGCGGTGTCCGTCGTCGCGGCTCCTCATCCGTCCCCGCGGCGACAACGGCACCTCCACGGGTTGGTGGTGACCGGGCGTCAGCGACGGGCGCGGACCGTTGCGTGGACGTCCCGGTCCGGCTGGAGCGTGAGGCTGGGGACCGGGCGGATCTCGTCCGTCGTGACGTCGAGGTGGTAGCGGCGGGCGAGGACGGCGAGGACGAGGACGGCCTCCACGAGGGCGAAGCGGGTACCGAGGCAGACCCGGGGACCGCCGCCGAAGGGGAACCAGGCGTACTCGGGTATCTCCTCGGCCGGCTCGCCCTCCTCGGTGGTGAGCCAGCGCTCGGGACGGAAGGCGTCCGCGTCGCCGTACCAGCGGGGGTCGCGGTGGGTGGCCCACTGGCTGGACCAGACGCGGGTGCCCGCCGGCACGGGGGTGCCGGCGAGAGTGGCACCCTCCTTGGCGAGGCCGGTGATGAGCCAGATCGTGGGGTAGAGCCGCAGGGTCTCCTTGACGACGGCCTGGGCGTAGGTCAGGGAGGCGTAGTCGTCGTAGCCGGGCTCGTGGTCGGCGAGGACACGGTCGAGCTCCTCGGCGAGGGCGTCGCGGACCCGCGGGTTGCGGGAGAGGAGGTACCAGGCCCAGACGAGGGTGGAGCTGGTGGTCTCGTGACCGCCGATGTAGAGCGTGACGGTCTCGTCGCGGATCTCCCGGTCGGAGAGGCTGGCGCCGGTCTCGTCCCGGGCGGCGAGGAGCCGGCTGAGGAGGTCGGGGCGCTCGGTGTCGCCGTCGCGGTGGCGGGAGACGACCCGGGAGACCTCGGCGTCGATGACGGCGGTGGCGCGCTTGATGCGGGCGCGGCCGGGGGTCGGGACCCAGTCGGGGAGCACGGCGCCGATCCCGCTGAACTCGGCGCCGATCTCCTTCTGCGCGATGTCCATGGCCCGGCCGATGGACTCGGCGTCGGCGGCGGTGTCGACGCCGAAGATGGTGCGGACGGCGATGAGCTGGGTGAGGGCCGCCATCTCCTTCTTGATGTCGACGTGCTGCCCGTCGCTCCACCGGTCGGCGAGGTCGACAGCGCACTCGGCCATCGTCGCGGCGTAGGAGCGGACCTGCTTGGGGCGGACGGAGGGCTGGACGAGGGAGCGCTTGCGGCGCCAGTCGGCGCCCTTGGCGACGACCACGCCGTTGCCCAGCAGGGTGCGGAAGGCGATGCCGAGGTCGGGCTGGTCGAAGGTGCGCTCGACCTCGGTGAGGAGTTCACCGACGGAGTCGGGATGGGCGATGAAGAGCGCGCGCCCGCGACCGAAGCGCCAGCGGACGAAGTCGCCGCGCTCCCTGAGCTGTTCGAAGAAGGCGAGCGGGTCCTTGCCGAACGCGGGGAGGTTGCCGAGGAGGGGCACTCCCCGGGGTCCGTCGGCGAAGACCGGCGCCGGCCGTCCCGTGTCGTCGTCGCGCGTCCCGGTGCCCGGACCGGCTTCCGTGGTCATGTACGTCCCCTCCCCAACTGGCCTTTCCCCTGTACGAGTCCATGCAAGCGGAAGGGTCGGCCCGTGCGCCACCCCTGTGGACGACGGCCTGTGGACAACGCTGCGCGGGGCGGAGGAAGCGGCCGGAAACGACCCGGTGCCCGTGGCGTGATCGCCACGGGCACCGGGTCGTGCGCAGGAGGTGGGTCAGCCGACCGAGCTGTAGGCGACGACACCGCGGAGCAGGGAGTCGACCGCCTTGCGGGCGTTCTTCGCGACCGTGCTGTTCTCCTTGGGAGCGGCCGCGGCGATCTGCCCGAGGACGTCGATGACCTGCTTGCACCAGCGGACGAAGTCGCCGGCGGGCATCTCGGCCTCGCGCAGGACCTCGTCGAGGCTCTTGTCGGAGGCCCACTGGTAGGCGGCCCAGGCGAAGCCGAGGTCGGGCTCCCGCTGGCCGACCCCCTCGGCCTGGTTGATCTTGAACTCCTCTTCGAGGGCGTCGAGACGGCCCCAGATGCGGACCATCTCGCCGAGCGCCGCCTTGGCGTTGCCGGTGGGCAGCTTGGGGGCGACGGCGTCGTCCGCCTGGCGCGACTCGAAGACCAGCGCGGAGACGCAGGCGGCGAGTTCGGGCGGGGTGAGCCCCTCCCAGACACGGTCGCGGAGGCACTCGCTGGCGAGCAGGTCGAGCTCGCCGTAGAGCCGCGCGAGCCGCTTGCCGTTGTCCGTGACGTCGTCCCCGCGCAGGTAGTCGAGCTCGGTGAGGAGCGCGACGATCCGGTCGAAGGTGCGGGCGATCGTGTTGGTCCGGCCCTCGATGCGCCGCTCCAGCTGCTGGGTGTCGCGCTGGAGGCGGTGGTAGCGCTCGGCCCAGCGGGCGTGGTCCTCGCGCTCGTCGCAGCCGTGGCAGGGATGGGCGCGGATCTCGGTGCGCAGCCGCGCGATCTCGCGGTCGTCGGCCGCGGCCGCGCGCTGCTTGCGGTGCCGCTCGGGGTTGATGTGCCCGGCCTTGCTCCGCAGGGCGGAGGCGAGGTCGCGGCGGGACTGCGGGGAGCGGGGGTTGAAGGTCTTGGGGATCCTCATCCGCTCCAGCGCCTCGACGGGGACCGGGAAGTCCATCGAGGCGAGCCGCTTGACCTGACGCTCGGCGGTGAGGACGAGCGGGCGGGGGCCGTCGTGGTGCTCGAAGCCGCGGTGGCCGTTGGTGCGGCCGGCCGGGATGCCGGGGTCGAGGACCAGCGCCAGCCCGGCGAACTTGCCGGTGGGCACGTGGATGATGTCGCCGGGCTTGAGCTTCTCCAGGGAGCCGGCCGCCTGCGCGCGGCGCTGGGCGGCGCCCTGCCGGGCCAGTTCGGTCTCGCGGTCCTTGAGGTCGCGGCGGAGCCGCGCGTACTCCTCGAAGTCCCCGAGGTGGCAGGTCATGCCCTCGCGGTAGCCCTCCAGCCCTTCCTCGTTCCGCTGGACCTGGCGGGAGATGCCGACGACGGAACGGTCCGCCTGGAACTGCGCGAACGAGGTCTCCAGCAGCTCGCGCGAGCGGTGCCGGCCGAACTGGTCGACGAGGTTGACCGCCATGTTGTACGAGGGCCGGAAGCTGGAGCGCAGCGGGTAGGTGCGGGTGCCGGCGAGGCCGGCGAGGTGGCCGGGGTCGAGGCCGCGCTGCCACAGGACGACGGCGTGGCCCTCCACGTCGATGCCGCGGCGGCCGGCGCGGCCGGTGAGCTGCGTGTACTCGCCGGGGGTGATGTCGGCGTGCTGCTCGCCGTTCCACTTGACGAGCTTCTCCAGGACGACGGACCGCGCGGGCATGTTGATGCCGAGGGCGAGGGTCTCGGTCGCGAAGACGGCCTTGACGAGGCCGCGGACGAAGAGCTCCTCGACGACCTCCTTGAAGGTCGGGAGCATGCCGGCGTGGTGGGCGGCGATGCCCCGCTCCAGCGCTTCGAGCCACTCGTAGTAGCCGAGGACGTGGAGGTCCTCCGCGGGGATGGAGGCGGTGCGCTGCTCGACGATCTCGCGGACCCGCAGCCGTCCCTCGTCGTTGTTGAGGCGCAGGCCGGCGTAGAGGCACTGCTGTACGGCGGCCTCGCAGCCGGCGCGGCTGAAGATGAAGGTGATGGCGGGCAGGAGCCCTTCGGCGTCGAGGCGCTCGATGACCTCGGGGCGGCCGGGGGTCCAGATGCGGGAGCGCTGGCGGCGCTCGCGCTCGCGGTCGGCCTCGCGGACCATCTTGCCGCGGCGCCGGTCGCGCGGGTTGTAGGCCGAGTTCTCGGTGCGGGCGAGGCGGATGAGGTCGGGGTTGACCTCGCGCCGGGCGGAGCCGCGGCCTCCGTGGTCGGTCTCCTCCTCGAAGAGGTCGTACATCCGGCGTCCGGCGAGGACGTGCTGCCAGAGCGGTACGGGGCGGCTCTCGGAGACGATGACCTCGGTGTCGCCGCGGACGGTGTCCAGCCAGTCGCCGAACTCCTCGGCGTTCGACACGGTCGCGGAGAGCGACACCAGGGTGACGGACTCGGGGAGGTGGATGATCACTTCCTCCCAGACCGCGCCGCGGAAGCGGTCGGAGAGGTAGTGGACCTCGTCCATGACGACGTAGCCGAGGCCGGAGAGGGCCTGGGACCCGGCGTACAGCATGTTGCGGAGGACCTCGGTGGTCATGACGACGATCGGGGCGTCGCCGTTGACACTGTTGTCACCGGTGAGGAGGCCGACCTTGTCGGGGCCGTACCGCTTGACGAGGTCGGCGTACTTCTGGTTCGACAGCGCCTTGATGGGGGTCGTGTAGAAGCACTTGCGGCCCTGGTCGAGGGCGAGGTGGACGGCGAACTCGCCGACGATGGTCTTGCCGGAGCCCGTGGGCGCGGCGACGAGCACGCCCTTGCCCGCTTCGAGGGCCCGGCACGCTTCGATCTGGAAGGGGTCCAGACCGAACTCGTACATCTCGCGGAAGGGCGCCAGCGCGGTGGCCTGCTCTGCGTTGCGCGCCAGGGCGGCGGCATAGCGCTGGGCTGGTGTGAGGTCCTCTGTCATCTTGTCATCGAGCCTACCCGCCACCTGTGACAGTGACGCGATCTTTATCGGGGCAATGGTTCCGGCCGCGGTGGCGGGCCCCGGACGTGCGAAATCCCCCCGGACGCCGTCCGGGGGGATCCGCCGTGCTCGGGATCAGGTGATGTCGTCGTAGCCGTTGAGCCGCTGGGCGGCGGACCCGCCCGGTTCGCCGGTGGCCTGCTCGGGCAGGGCGCGGGCGGCGGGGACGGGTTCGACGGCGCCGACCCTCTCGGGGGTGAGGTCCAGCGCGGACGCCTCGTCGTCGTCGAGCTCCGCGTCGGGGTTCGCGCGTCGGCGTCGCCGGTCGTTGAGGAGCGAGAAGCCGACGGCTCCGAAGTACAGGATCGTGATCGGCCCGGCGAGGGCGATCATGCCGACCGGGTCCGTGGTCGGGGTGATCACGGCGCCGAAGACGAACACGCCCATGATCACGCCGCGCCACCAGCCGGCCATCCGGCGGCCGGTGAGGACACCGGTGAGGTTCAGCATCACCAGGACGAGGGGGAGCTCGAAGGCGAGGCCGAAGACGAGCACCATGCGCAGGGTGAAGTCGAGGACGTCGTTCAGCGACAGGATGTTCGCGGAGCCGCTCGGCGTGAGGCTGATGAGGACCTTCACGCTGACGGGGAGGATGAGGTACGCGAGGTAGGCGCCGGCAGCGAAGAGCGGCACGGCCGCGCCCACGAAGGCGTACGTGTACTTCTTCTCGTTCTTGTGCAGCCCGGGCGCGACGAACGCCCACAGCTGGTAGAGCCAGACCGGGCTCGCGACGACGAGGCCCGCCGTCAGCGACAGCTGGATCGTCGTGCTGAAGGGGGCCATCAGCGTGTTGAAGGAGACGATCGCGCAGTTGCCGCCGTCGCTGGTGACGCCCTTGGCGCAGGTGGGCACCGACTTCGTCAGGAACTGCATCAGCTCCTCGCTGTAGGCGAGGGCGACGATCGTCACCGCGGCGATGGCGAGGAGACCCTTCGCCAGGCGGTTGCGGAGTTCACGCAGGTGCTCCACGAGGGGCATCCGGCCCTCGGGATCCTTCTCCTGCTTGCGGGCAGACTTGGGCAACCCACGTCCTCATCTCGTGCGGCAGCCGCCGCCCGGTGCGGCGGCTGCGGCGGACCGGGTCAGCGCTTGGTGGTGTCCGAGGGCTCGGCCACGGGACGCGAGCTGGTCACGTCGCCGGGGGCGGCCTGGATCGTGCGCGGCGCGGGCTGCGGGTCCGTGGCACCGGCCTGCGGCGGGTCGGCGGGCGCGCTCTGCTGGTCGTCCGACTTCATCGCCTTGGCCTCGCTCTTGAGGATGCGGGCCGACTTGCCCAGGGAGCGGGCCATGTCCGGGAGCTTCTTGGCGCCGAACAGAAGGATGATCACGACGAGGATCAGAATGATCTCGGTGGGGCCGAGCCTACCCATAGCTGTTTACCTTCTTCACCGAGGAGACATGGAGTGCGTGCCCGGCGGGTCGGACGTCCGTCCGGCCACCGCGCTGCCTGCGATCGTAACCCGCAGGAGTAAACGCAGGGCAATGCCCTTGCATACTCCCGATTTCGTCGAACGAGCCCCCTCAAGGGCGTCTTCATGCAGGGTACGGCACGGGTTCAGCGCAGGGTCTCGCCCGTGCGGGCCAGGTCGGCGGCCGCGTCCTCCAGCTCTCCGGCCGCCCGATTGATCCGTTCTGTGGTGTGCGCCACCTGACGGCCGAGGCGCTGGACTTCGAGGAAGACCTTGATGCCGAGGACGCCGAGGACGGCGACACCGAGAAAACCGAGGGCGATGGCGAGCATGGGCCAGAACATGTGCCGAGCCTACTCAGACGGTCGTGTGGAGGCGCAGGGTGCGCACCCCGCCGCCGGTGAGGAGCTCGACGATCCGCTCGCCGGCGGGCTTGCGGACGGAGTTGCCGCACTCGGGGCAGGTGAAGGAGTAGAAGGTGGTGCGCCGGCTGGCGCCGATGGCGAGCCGCAGGGCGCCGGCGGAGAGCTCGAACCGGGAGCGGCAGTCGGGGCAGGCCGCCTTGAAGAGGACCGGGGCCACCGTGGCCGTCAGACCGTGCGTCACCGACATCTCCCTCACTTCGCCCGCTTCCCGTCCACGGCCGCCCGGCGGTCCGTGTCCCCGTCTCCCGCACGCGGCCGCCGGTGGCCCGCGGGCCCGGCGGTCCCGCCCTCCGGTGGCGTCCGCGCCGCCGGATCCGTCATGTCACCACGTCGTCATGTCACCACGTCAGTAACAGCGTCGCCCGGGCGGGGAACGTCACGCACCGGCGACGCCTCCCGCCCGGGGACGGGGCCTCAGGCGCCCTCGTACGCGGCGAGCGCGGCGGCGGCGGCCGTCCTCGCGCTGTCGGCGAGGTCAGCGGGGGCGACGATCCGTCCGTCGCTGCCCAGCCGGAGCGCGAGCCGGCGCAGGGAGGCGGGGTCGGGCGTCCGCAGGGTGATCCGCAGGCCCCCGTCGGGCAGCTCGTCGGCTCGGTCGTGCGGGTAGTACTCGGCGACCCAGCGGCCACCGGGGCCGACCTCGACCACGACCTCGGGGTCGTCGGCGGACGGCTGGACCAGCCCCTCGGAGAGGTCGCGCAGCTCCAGCTCGGGCGGCGCGGCGTGCTCGTCGAGGATGCGGATCTCGACGACCCGGTCGAGCCGGAAGGTGCGGCGCGCCTCGGAGAGCCGGCACCACGCCTCCATGTAGGTGTGGCCGACGGCGAAGAGGCGGATCGGCTCGACCTCGCGCTCGGTGAGCTCGTCGCGGGCGGGCGAGTAGTAGCGCACCCAGAGCCGGCGGCGTTCGGAGATGGCCCGGTCGACCTCGGCGAAGACGCCGCCCTCGGACTCGAAGGTGACCGAGAGCCGGGAGCTGGCTCCGGCGGCCTCGCCGGCCGCGGCCTCCAGCTTGGCGGTGGCGCGCAGCAGGGCGTCGCGGTCGCCCTCCCGGAGCCCGGGCAGGGTGGCGACGGCGCGGGCGGCGACGAGGAGGGCGGTCGCCTCGTCGGCGGCGAGGCGCAGCGGCGCGGCGGCGTCCGCGCTGAGCGCGCTGGGGTTGCGCCACCAGATCCGGTCGCCGTCGGTGTCGATGTCGAGCAGGTCGCCGCCCCGGAAGCTGGTGCCGCACATGGGCAGCACGTCCAGGTCGGAGATCAGCTCGTCCTCGGTGATCCCGAAGGCGCGGGCCACGTCGGCGACGTGGGCGCCGGGGCGCTCGCGGAGGTAGGTGACGAGGGAGAGCATCCGCCTCGTCTGGTCGATCGCGTTGGCAGCCATGCGGTTCGTCTCCCCCTCAGCCCTTGGCCACGGCGCGCAGCCGGTCCACCACGTCGGCCCGCAGATCGGCGGGCTCCTGGACGACCACGTCCGGTCCGAACTCGACCAGCCAGGCGTCGAGCCCGTGGCCGTACGGGATCTCCAGCTCGTCCCAGCCGTCGGCGCCCTCGCGCGCGGACAGGGCGCGGGCCCGCAGCGGGTAGCCGCAGCCGGCGCGCAGCCGGATCCGGGCGGAGCGGGTGGCGGTCTCGCCGGCCCAGGTCTCGACGGTCTCGCGGACGGTGACGACGTCGGGCACGGGCGCGGTGAAAGCGCCGGCCCGGGAGCGGACCTTGCCGGTGATCCGGGAGAGGCGGAAGACGCGCTCGGCGCCGCGCTCGCGGTCCCAGCCGGCGAGGTACCAGTGGCCGCGCCAGCATTCGAGGGTCCAGGGCTCGACCTGGCGGGTCTCGGGGCGGGCGGCGTTGGCCTTGCGGTAGTCGAAGACGACGGGGCGCCGGTCGCGGCAGGCCAGCATGAGCGGCTCGAAGGCCGCCTCGTGGACCGGGATACGCGGTTCGAGGGCGCTGGGCTGGGTGTCGTAGGAGTCCTCCGCCTCCGGCATGCCGGCGGCGCGGAGCTTCTGGAGGGCGCCGCTGGCGGCGCCGGCGAGGCGGGCCTGCTGCCAGACCTTGGCGGCCAGGCCGAGCGCGGCGGCCTCCTCGACGTCGAGGGTGATGGGCGGCAGCGTGTTGGAGTCGCGGCGGGCGAGGTAGCCGATCTCGCCCTCCAGGTTCTCGACGGTCTCGATGACCAGGCCGAGCTCGCGCAGGTCGTCCTTGTCGCGCTCGAACATCCGGTTGAAGGCGTCGTCGCCCGCGGCTTCGAGATAGGCCTCGATGGACCCGCGCAGTTCACGCTTGCTCAGCGGACGGCGCGTCCCGAGCAGGCACAGCGCGAGATTCATCAGCCGCTCGGACTTGGCAATCGCCATCGACGCCCTGCACCTCTTCCGCGGATCCACTTCTCGGACGTCCGACCGTACCGCCCCGGGGTGTCGCGGCCAAAGCCGAGGCCCCCGTCACGGTGGACGGGGGCCTCGGAGCGACCGGGTACGGCCGGGTGCGCGCGGGTCAGCGCTTGGCGACGCCCACGAGGTCGCAGACGAAGATCAGCGTCTCGCCCGGGGCGATCGCGCCGCCGGCGCCGCGGTCGCCGTAGGCGAGGTGCGCGGGGATGACCAGCTGGCGGCGGCCGCCGACCTTCATGCCCTGGACACCCTGGTCCCAGCCCTGGATGACCTGGCCGGCGCCGAGGTTGAAGTCGAGCGGCGTGCCGCGGTTCCAGGAGGCGTCGAACTCCTCGCCGGTGGAGAAGGCCACGCCCACGTAGTGGACCTTGACGAAGTCACCGGCGGCGGCGACGTCTCCGTCACCCTCCCAGATGTCCTTGATCTCCAGGTCCTTCGGCGGCTCGCCACCCGGGAAGTCGATCTCGGGCTTCTCGATGCTCACGGAATTGCTCCTCGTACTGATGAACTGCTCGATCGGGACAGTCTTACATCTTCGTCAGGATGTCGACGACGAACACCAGCGTGGAGTTCTTCGGAATGCCCTGCTTCTCCTCGTTGCCGAAGGCCTCGGACGGCGGGGCGACGATGAGGACGCGGCTGCCGAGCTTCTTGCCGACGAGGCCGTTCTTGAGGCCCTTCAGCGTGAGCTGCTCCAGCGGGAAGTTGGCGGGCTTGCCGGTGGTGTACGTCGAGTCGAAGACCTTGCCGTCCTTCCAGAGGGCGGCGACGTAGTTCACGACGACGGTGTCGGTGGCCTTGACGGCCGCGCCGTCGGACTCCAGCACGTAGTTCGAGACGAGCTTGGTCGGCGGGTCGACCTTGGGGACCGTCAGCGAGGGGGCCTTGCCGTCGGTGTTGGTGCCGACCTTGGGCAGGTCCTTGTTGTCCTGGGCGACCGGGGTGCCGGTGGCGGACTTCGGGATGGTGACGGCCTTCAGGATGTCCACGACGAAGACGAGGGTGGCGTTGGGCTTGATGTCGCCCTGACCCTGCGCGCCGTAGCCGAGCTCCGGCGGGATGCCGATCTCGATGCGGCTGCCGACCTTCTGGCCCTCCAGGCCCTGGTCCCAGCCCTTGATGACCTGACCGGCGCCCAGCGTGAGGTCGAACGGCTGGCCGCGGTCGAAGCTGTTGTCGAAGGGGGTGGTGGAGTCCCACGCCTGACCCAGGTAGTTGACCTGGAGCGCGTCGCCCTTCTTCGTCACCGGGCCCGTGCCCTCGCTGATGACGTTGACCTTCAGTTCCTTGGGCGGGTCGCCCTCGCCCTTGGAGAGGGTCGGCTTCTCCCCGAACTTCTCCCCCGCGGTGATGGCGGGCAGCCCGTTCTTCATCGATGCGGAATCGGAGCCCTTGTCGTCGCTGCCGCACGCCGCTGTGGAGAGCAGCAGCAGCGGGACGACGAGAAGGCCGGCAAGTCGGCGCACGTGTTCCTCAGATCTCAGACGGCACAGTAGTGGTGCCGACACTCTAGGGGGTGTCCCGCCGCTCACGCCGGGCTCGCGACGCCCGGCACCCCCTGAGGACCCTCCTGTCAGCAGGAGGGCCCCGCACGTGAGACGTGCGGGGCCCTCGGGCGCGTACGACCTGGTCCTACATCCCGGCGATCAGCTTTTCCACCCGGTCGTCGACGGAGCGGAACGGGTCCTTGCACAACACGGTGCGCTGGGCCTGGTCGTTGAGCTTGAGGTGCACCCAGTCGACGGTGAAGTCCCTGCGCTGCTCCTGGGCGCGGCGGATGAAGTCGCCGCGGAGCCGGGCACGGGTGGTCTGCGGGGGCACCGACTTGCCCTCGAAGATCTTCAGGTCGTTGCAGATCCGCGCCGCCTGCCCGTTCTTCTGGAGCAGGTAGTAGAGCCCACGACGGCGGTGGATGTCGTGGTAGGCGAGGTCTATCTGCGCGACCCGGGGGTTCGACATGGTCATGTTGTGCTTGGCCCGGTAGCGCTCGATGAGCCGGTGCTTCATGACCCAGTCGATCTCGGTCTCGATGCGGTCGAGCCGCTCGCTCTCGATCGCGTCAAGGGTGCGGCCCCACAGCTCCAGGACCTGGGCGACGGTGCCGGAGCGGATGCCGCGGCGGTCGACGAAGTCCACGGCCTTCTCGTAGTACTCGCGCTGGACCTCCAGGGCGGAGGCCTCACGGCCGCTGGCGAGCCGGACCTTGCGCTGGCCCGTGATGTCGTGGCTGACCTCGCGGATGGCCCGGATGGGGTTCTCCAGGGTCAGGTCGCGCATCACGGTGCCGGCCTCGATCATGCGGAGCACCAGGTCGGTGGCGCCGACCTTGAGCAGCATGGTCGTCTCCGACATGTTCGAGTCGCCGACGATGACGTGGAGCCGGCGGTAGCGCTCGGCGTCGGCGTGCGGCTCGTCCCTCGTGTTGATGATGGGCCGGGAGCGGGTGGTGGCGGAGCTGACGCCCTCCCAGATGTGCTCGGCGCGCTGGGAGACGCAGAACACGGCGCCCCGCGGGGTCTGGAGGACCTTTCCCGCGCCGCAGATGAGCTGCCGGGTCACCAGGAAGGGAATGAGGATGTCCGCGAGCCGGGAGAACTCCCCGTGGCGGGCGACGAGATAGTTCTCGTGGCAGCCGTAGGAGTTTCCGGCCGAGTCGGTGTTGTTCTTGAAGAGGTAGACGTCGCCGGCGATTCCCTCCTCGTGCAGGCGGCGTTCGGCGTCGACGAGCAGGCCCTCGAGAATGCGCTCGCCGGCCTTGTCGTGGGTGACCAGTTCGGTCACGTTGTCGCATTCCGGTGTGGCGTATTCCGGATGCGATCCCACGTCGAGGTACAGGCGGGCGCCGTTCCGCAGGAAGACATTGCTGCTGCGGCCCCATGACACGACACGGCGGAAGAGGTAGCGCGCCACTTCGTCAGGAGACAGTCGGCGCTGTCCCCTGAACGTGCACGTGACGCCGTACTCGTTCTCCAGCCCGAAAATGCGGCGGTCCATGTCTGAACATTACGCCTGACGGCCTGTGCTGAAACCGGGTTGGGCGTTCCCGTTTCGATCATTTTCCGATCAGTGCGCGTTCTTTTCCGTGTGTACGGCGGCGGGGACCGCGTCCGCTCCGGCGTGTCGCACGGTGTCGCCGGGCGTGCCGGGGGACACGGGGACGGTGAGGACGCGCCCGGTGGCGACCAGGACGAGCAGCGCGACGAGGCCGCCCACGCCCGCCACGGCGAAACCCGCGACCGTCCCGGCCAGTTCGACCGCGGGTCCGGCGACCGCGGAACCGAGGGCCGCGCCGACCCCGAAGGTGGTGACGAGCCACGAGAAGGCCTCGGTGACGGTGCCGCGCGGAGCGTGCCGGTCGACCACGATGAAGGCGCAGGCGAGGACCGGGGCGAGGAAGAGGCCGGAGAGGACGGAGAGGCCGGTCATGGCAACGGGGCCGGGCGTCAGCATCAGCGGCAGGTAGCAGACCGCGAGGAGCAGCACGAGGACCCGCAGCCGCCGTTCGGGCGCGCCGGCCCACTGCCGGGCGCCGTAGACGGTGCCGCCGAGGAGGGCGCCGAGGCCGAGGGCGGCCATCAGCCAGCCGTAGACGGAAGGGGTGCCCCGGTCGTCGGCGTAGGCGACGGCGGCGACGGTGATGGAGCCGAGGGCGAGGCCGACGAAGAAGAAGGAGCCGAGGAGGGCGAGCAGCCCGGGCGAGCGCAGGGCGCCCAGCCAGTGGGCCTCGCGGGTGGCGGAGCGCCAGGTCCGGGAGGGCTCGGAGAGGACGACGGCGAGGGCGCCGAGCACCCCCAGGACGTTGATGACGACCAGGGCGGCGGCGGGCGACCACACGGCGACGAGGAGCGTCACCAGCAGCGGGCCGACGGTGAACATGACCTCCTGGGCGACCGCGTCCAGGGCGTACGCGCGGTGGACGCGGTCCTCGCGGCCCAGGACGCTCGGCCACAGGGCGCGCAGTCCGCCCTCCAGCGGCGGGGTGAAGAGGCCGGCGAGCACGACGGCGACGTAGGCCACGGCGAGGTGGCCGATGCCGGTGAGGGCGAAGAGGGCCATGCCGAGCGCCGAGAGGACCGCGGCGGGCAGCTGGACGCGGGGCTGGCCCTTGAGGTCGACGGCGCGGCCGAGGAGCGGCTGCCCGACGGCGTTGGCCACGCCGTAGGCGGCGATCAGGCCGCCGGCCAGGGTGTAGCTGCCGCCCTGGTCCCGCACGAACAGGGTCATGGCGATGGGTCCGGTGCCGTTGGGCAGGCGCCCGACGAGCGTGCCGGTGAGCAGCCGGGCGGCGTGCGGCGCCCGGAGTATGTCGAGATAGCCGCCGTGCGCGGGGGCCTCGGTGGCCATGTCCGCTCTCCCCTCACCTCGGAATCCCGCCGAGGTTTTACGTATAACGTTACCGGTCATACGTACCATGTCGGCGGGACGCGGGTCCACCCCGCCCCCAGCGATCCCGACCAGCGTGCCACGCGGAGGCCAGCCGTGCAGATCCACGAACCCGCCGCCGGAGGCGCCCGGCCGACCAGCCGGGACGTGGCCCGTGTGGCGGGCGTCTCCCAGGCCACCGTCTCCCTCGTGCTGGGCGACAAGTGGCGCGGCCGGGTCTCCGAGCGCACGGCGGAGACGGTTCGCGAGGCCGCCCGCGAGCTGGGCTACCGGCCCAACCTCGCCGCCCGGAACCTGCGGCTCGGCCGTACCCGCACGGCCCTGCTCGTCGTGCCGGCCCTGACCAACGAGTTCTTCGCCCACGTCCACACCGGCGCGGCCGCCGTGGCCGCCCGGCACGGCTTCGGCGTCGTCCTCTACCCCTCCCCCGACGGCGTCGGCCCCGCCCGCGACCCGTTCGCCTCCGCCCAGGCCGCCCTGGACGGGGTCATCGCCTCCTCCATGGCGGCGGACGCGCTCGGCGCCCTCCGCGGGACCGAGCTGCCGCTGGTGATGCTCGACAGCGATCCGTCCGACCCGGCGGCCTCGGCCCATGTGAACCTCGACGTCGCCGACGGCATGCGGAGGGTCACCGAACACCTGCGGGCGCTCGGCCACCGGCGCTTTCTGCACCTGGCGTCGGCCGTGCCGTCCTGGACCTTCGACGTCCGGGCCGCCGCCCTCGCCGACGCCCTGCGCGGGACGGAGCTGCGGACGGTACGGGCGCCCCTGACCGTCGCCGGGGCGCGGGAGGCCGCCGCCCGGGCCTTCGACGCCCCCGGCCCCCGGCCCACGGCCGTGGTCTGTGACGACGACATCCTGGCGGTCGGCGTGGCGAAGGTCGCCCGCCGGCTGGGGCTGCGGGTCCCGGAGGACCTGTCGATCACCGGCTTCGACGACCTGTCGCTCGCGTCCGCGGTCGAGCCGGAGCTGACCACCGTCCGGCTGCCCGCCGAGGAGTTCGGCCGGCGGGGCATGGAGGCGCTCCTCGCCGTCCTGGCGGGCGACAGGGTCGCTCCGGCCACGCTGCCCGTCTCGCTCGTCGCACGGGGCTCCTCGGGCCCGGCACCGGCCGTCTGAGCCTCTCGGGGTCCGGCCCGCCCCGCCGGGAGGCGGAGACGGCCGAACCCCGGACGCGCCCGAGGGGCCCCGGTCCGTGGACCGGGGCCCCTCGGGGACGGAGGTGACTACTCCTCGGGCGCCTCGTCCGAGGGCTCGTCGGTCTTCGCCGCCGCCGCGTTGTCCGCCTCCAGGAGACGGGACAGCTGACGGCCGACGATCCGCTTGAACTTGCGCTGCTGCGGACGCGTGCGGTCCAGGACCGCCACCTCCAGCCGCTCCGCGGGGATCTCCCGCTCGGTGCCGTTGGTGTCCCGCGAGAGCGCCTGCACGGCCAGCTTCAGGGCCTCGGCCAGGGACATGCCGTCCCGGTGCCGCTGGTCGAGGAAGGAGCTGATCTGCTCCGCGTTGCCGCCGACCGCGACCGAGCCGTGCTCGTCCACGATCGAGCCGTCGTGGGGCAGCCGGTAGATCTGGTCGCCGTCCGGCTCGGTGCCGACCTCGGCGACGACGAGCTCGACCTCGTAGGGCTTCTCCCCCGCGCTGGAGAAGATCGTGCCGAGCGTCTGGGCGTAGACGTTGGCCAGGCCGCGCGCGGTCACGTCGTCCCGGTCGTAGGTGTAGCCCCGCAGGTCGGCGTAGCGGACGCCGCCGATGCGGAGGTTCTCGTACTCGTTGTACTTGCCGGCCGCGGCGAAGCCGATCCGGTCGTAGATCTCGCTGAACTTGTGGAGTGCGCGCGACGGGTTCTCGCCGACGAAGACGATGCCGTCCGTGTACTGGAGGACGACGAGGCTGCGGCCTCGGGCGATGCCCTTGCGGGCGTACTCGGCCCGGTCGGCCATGGCCTGCTGGGGTGAGACATAGAACGGCGTGGACACCGGCTACCGTCCCTTTCTTCCGGTCTGAAGGGCTACTGCGGGCGGTGAGCGGTCAGAGAAGGGCGGCGCGCGGCCCGTCGGGCTGCTCCAGACGCCGCTCGGTGACCGACCGGGCCAGGTCGGAGGACTCGGCCTCGCTGAGCCTGCGGAAGCCCTCCTCGGTGATGACGGTGACGATCGGGAAGATCCTGCGCGCCATGTCCGGGCCGCCGGTCGCCGAGTCGTCGTCCGCCGCGTCGTACAGCGCCTGGACCACCAGCGTGGTGGCCTGCTCCTCGGTGAGGTCGGCGCGGTACAGCTTCTTCATCGACCCGCGGGCGAAGATCGAGCCGGAGCCCGTGGCGGCGTATCCGTGCTCCTCGGAGCGGCCGCCGGTCACGTCGTAGGAGAAGATCCGGCCCTTCTCCCGGCCCTCGTCCCAGCCCGCGAAGAGCGGCACGACGGCGAGCCCCTGCATGGCCATGCCGAGGTTGCCCCGGATCATGGTGGAGAGACGGTTCGCCTTGCCCTCCAGGGAGAGCGTCGCGCCCTCCACCTTCTCGAAGTGCTCCAGCTCCAGCTGGAACAGCTTGACCATCTCCACCGCGAGTCCGGCGGTGCCGGCGATGCCGACGGCGGAGTACTCGTCCGCCGGGAACACCTTCTCGATGTCCCGCTGCGCGATCATGTTGCCCATGGTGGCCCGCCGGTCACCGGCGAGGACGACCCCGCCGGCGAACGTCGCCGCCACGATGGTGGTGCCGTGCGGCGCCTCGACGATGCCCTCCGGGAGCTTCCGGTTGCCCGGGAGCATCTCCGGCGAGTGGTCGGCCAGGAAGTCCATGAACGAGGACGACCCCGGCGTCAGGAAGGCCGCCGGCAGACGCCCGGTGCTACGAGGGTTGGCTTCCACGCGATTCCTTCCGGGTGGGAGAGTCGCCCGCCTCGGGAGGCGCGGGGCGATCTTGGTTGCTGTGCACGGACCATACCCGTGCCACCGCCTGTCATCCGTCCCCGGGCCCACGGCTTTCTCCGGGGCTCCGGGGACGGAGACGACAGGCGCGCGAGGCGGCTACTGGCCGCCCTTCTGAACGAACGAGCGCACGAAGTCCTCGGCGTTCTCCTCGAGCACGTCGTCGATCTCGTCCAGGACGGAGTCCACGTCCTCGCTCAGCTTCTCCTGGCGCTCCTGGAGGTCGGAGCTCGCCTCCGTGGTGGTCTCCTCGACCTCCTCCGTGGAACGCGTCGCCTTCTGCTGTCCGCCGCCGGTGTCCTTGGTCGCCATATCCCTCACCCCGCTCGATTCGGCCCGCTCGGTCGAGTCCTTACAAGATCAGACCCTATAGCGCGGGCCCGACTTCGGCCCCGCGGTTTCGTCAACGTCCGGGCACTGATTCCATGATTCCCAGCGCCCGGGTATTTCAGGCCCGAACCGGGCCACCGTTTCACCCGCCGGAAAGCACGCGGACGAGTTCCTCCGCCGTCCGGCAGCGGTCCAGCAGCGATTTCACATGGGCCTTGGTGCCGCGCAGCGGTTCCATCGTGGGAACGCGCTGGAGCGAGTCGCGGCCGGGCAGGTCGAAGATCACCGAGTCCCAGGAGGCGGCCGCCACGTCGTCGGCGTACTGCTCCAGGCAACGGCCCCGGAAGTAGGCCCGGGTGTCCTCCGGCGGCGCCGTCTCGGCCCGCAGCACCTCCTCGTCGTCCAGAAGCCGCTTCATGCGCCCGCGGGCCACCAGGCGGTTGTAGAGGCCCTTGTCGGGGCGCACGTCCGCGTACTGGAGGTCCACCAGGTGCAGCCGGGCCGCGTCCCAGTCCAGGCCGTCGCGCCGCCGGTAGCCCTCCATGAGCTCCCGCTTGGCGATCCAGTCGAGCTCGCCGGCCAGGCTCATCGGGTCGTTCTCGAGCCGGTTGAGCGTGTCCTCCCAGCGGGTGAGGACGTCCTTGGTCTGCTCGTCCGCGTCCGCGCCGTACCGCTCCTCCACGTACTTCCTGGCCAGCTCGAAGTACTCCATCTGGAGCTGGACCGCGGTGAGCGTCCGGCCGCTGCGGAGGGTGACCAGGTACTGCAGGGTCGGGTCGTGCGAGACGTGGTGGAGGGTGCGCACCGGCTGGTCGACGGCGAGGTCGACGGTGATGAAGCCGTCCTCGATCATCGACAGGACCAGCGCAGTCGTGCCCAGCTTGAGGTAGGTCGAGATCTCCGACAGGTTCGCGTCGCCGATGATCACGTGGAGCCGGCGGTAGCGCTCGGCGTCGGCGTGCGGCTCGTCCCTGGTGTTGATGATGGGCCGCTTGAGGGTGGTCTCCAGGCCGACCTCGACCTCGAAGTAGTCGGCGCGCTGGCTGATCTGGAAGCCGTTCTCCCGGCCGTCCTGGCCGATGCCCACCCGCCCCGCGCCGGTCACGACCTGGCGGGAGACGAAGAAGGGCGTCAGGTGGCGCACGATGTCCGAGAAGGGGGTCTCCCGCTTCATCAGGTAGTTCTCGTGCGTGCCGTAGGACGCGCCCTTGTTGTCGGTGTTGTTCTTGTAGAGGTGGATGGGCTGGGCCCCGGGCAGCTGGGCGGCGCGGACCGCCGCCTCCGCCATGATCCGCTCGCCGGCCTTGTCCCAGAGGACGGCGTCGCGCGGGTTGGTCACCTCGGGCGAGCTGTACTCGGGGTGGGCGTGGTCCACGTAGAGCCGCGCACCGTTGGTGAGGATCACATTGGCCAGGCCGATGTCCTCGTCGGTGAGCTGGCTGGAGTCGGCGACCTCGCGGGCGAGGTCGAAGCCGCGGGCGTCCCGCAGCGGGTTCTCCTCCTCGAAGTCCCAGCGGGCACGGCGCGCCCGGTGCATCGCCGCCGCGTAGGCGTTGACGATCTGGGACGAGGTGAGCATGGCATTGGCGTTCGGGTGTCCCGGGACGGAGATCCCGTACTCCGTCTCGATGCCCATTACTCGCCGTACGGTCATGCGGCCCTCCTTGCCCGGCGTCGCTCACAGTGCGCGACTCGGCGTTACCGAAGAGCCTAGAGCGGCTCAGCGCTGGTGGGGAGATCACTTGCGGCATTTCCCGGCTGCCGAGGGAAAAGCTGCCGGAATGCGACGGCTGCGGATGCCCGGTTTCCGGACATCCGCAGCCGGCTCGCGCTTTACAGGTACTGACCGGTGTTCGCCACCGTGTCGATGGAGCGTCCGGTGTCCGCGCCCTGCTTTCCGGTGACGAGGGTGCGGATGAACACGATCCGCTCGCCCTTCTTTCCGGAGATACGGGCCCAGTCGTCGGGGTTGGTCGTGTTGGGCAGGTCCTCGTTCTCCTTGAACTCGTCCACGCACGCCTGGAGGAGGTGGGAGACCCGGATGCCCTTCTGGTTGTGGTCGAGGAAGGCCTTGATGGCCATCTTCTTGGCCCGGTCGACGATGTTCTGGATCATCGCTCCGGAGTTGAAGTCCTTGAAGTAGAGGACTTCCTTGTCGCCGTTGGCGTACGTGACCTCGAGGAAGCGGTTCTCCTCGGATTCCGCGTACATCTGCTCGACGACCGACTGGATCATTCCGTGGGCCGCGGCGGCCTTGGAACCGCTGTGCTCGGAGATGTCGTCCGAGTGCAGCGGCAGGTTCGCCGTGAGGTACTTCGCGAAGATGTCCTTCGCCGCCTCCGCGTCCGGACGCTCGATCTTGATCTTGACGTCGAGCCGGCCGGGCCGCAGGATCGCGGGGTCGATCATGTCCTCGCGGTTGGAGGCGCCGATGACGATGACGTTCTCCAGGCCCTCCACACCGTCGATCTCGGCGAGCAGCTGCGGGACGATGGTGTTCTCCACGTCCGAGCTGACACCCGAGCCGCGGGTGCGGAAGAGGGATTCCATCTCGTCGAAGAAGACGATGACGGGGGTGCCCTCGCTCGCCTTCTCCCGGGCACGCTGGAAGACGAGGCGGATGTGCCGCTCGGTCTCGCCGACGTACTTGTTGAGGAGCTCGGGGCCCTTGATGTTGAGGAAGTAGGACTTCCCCGCGGGCTGGCCGGTCACCTCGGCCACCTTCTTGGCGAGCGAGTTCGCCACGGCCTTCGCGATGAGCGTCTTGCCGCAGCCCGGCGGGCCGTAGAGCAGGATGCCCTTGGGCGGCCGCAGTTCGTGCTCCTTGAACAGGTCCGGGTAGAGGTACGGCAGCTCGACCGCGTCGCGGATCAGCTCGATCTGGTTGCCCAGACCGCCGATCTTCTCGTAGTCGACGTCCGGGACCTCTTCCAGGACGAGTTCCTCGACCTCGCTCTTGGGGACCACCTCGTAGACGTAGCCCGAGCGCGAGTCCAGCAGCAGGGCGTCGCCGGCGCGGATGGTGACGTCCAGCAGAGGCTCGGCGAGCCTCACCACCCGCTCCTCGTCGGTGTGCCCGACCACCAGGGCGCGCTCGCCGTCCTCGAGGATCTCCTTGAGGGTGACGATGTCGCCGGCGCGCTCGAACTCCATGGCCTCGACCACGTTGAGCGCCTCGTTGAGCATGACCTCCTGGCCGCGCCTGAGCTCGTCGAGCTCGATGCTGGGGCTCACGTTCACCCGGAGCTTGCGGCCCCCGGTGAAGATGTCGCACGTGCCGTCCTCGTTCGCCTGCAGGAAGACGCCGAATCCGGCCGGCGGCTGTGCGAGCCGGTCGACCTCCTCCTTGAGGGCGACGATCTGGTCGCGCGCCTCACGGAGCGTGTTCGCGAGTCTTTCGTTCTGGGCGGACACGCCGGCCAGGCTGGTCTGCAGCTCGACGATCCGCTCTTCGAGAATCCTCGTGTGGCGCGGAGAGTCGGCGAGCTTGCGGCGCAGGACGGCGATTTCCTGCTCGAGATAGGCAACCTGTCCGGCGGGGTCATCAGACCCTCGCCCGGGCCGGATGCCGCGGTTGATGTCGTCGTCGTGGGCTGCCACGGTCCTCACCTCCTCCAGGGGGAGCTGGACGCTTCCTGACCCTACCTGCGTGGGTGATGATTGAAACCCCTAGATCAAAAAGACTCCGGGGTGTGTCCGATCTTCACCCTTGCGCTTCCCCTCTCGCCAGGGGAATACCCACCCTTCACCGCTTGAAAGCGGGCGGTTGTATCGTCGTCTTTGGCCAACACCCGTCAGGGGTGGCCCGACTTACCGCGCGAAGCAGAAACGGCAGGAGATATGACCGTGCAGCACGAGGCCCCGGCGACGGGCGCCGAGGGGGCGCTGGAAGTCTGGATCGACCAGGACCTGTGCACCGGGGACGGGATCTGTGCCCAGTACGCCCCGGAGGTCTTCGAGCTCGACATCGACGGGCTCGCTTATGTGAAGAGCGCCGACGACGAGCTCCTCCAGGACACGGGCGCGACCACCCCGGTGCCGCTGCCGCTGCTCCAGGACGTGGTGGACTCCGCGAAGGAGTGCCCGGGCGACTGCATCCACGTGCGCCGGGTGGCGGACGGGGTCGAGGTGTACGGCCCCGACGCGGAGTGACGGGTCAGACGCCCCGCGCGTCCGCCGCGCCGGAGCGTACGAAGGAACCGCCCTGCCAGCGCCAGCTGACCTGCTCCTTCTCGTCGGGGCAGCAGCGCGGCACGTCGAGGGTCGAGTAGCCGAGCAGCGTGGCGTGGACCGCGCCGTCGCGGACGGCGAGGGCGCCGACGTTCTGGTGGAGCTCGGGTCCGACGAGCGTGGCCACCACGCGGGCGGGGGCGCCCTTCTCCTTGCCGCGGGTCAGCACGTAGACGGCGTGCGGCGGGGTGCCGGAGCCGGCTTCGCAGTGCACGACCGCAACGGTCTCCGGGTTCCCGTCCCCGTCGAGGTCCCCGGAGGCGCGCTTCGCGACCTTCACCGGCGCTCCCCCGCACGCGAGGGGGTAGTCCGCTCCGGCGGCCTCGGGCGCGGGTGCGGGAGCCGGGGCGGCCGGGGCGGCGGTGGCTCCGGCGGGGCCGGGCTGGAGCAGCCCCGCCAGGGCGACGACCGCGGCCGTCGCGGTGGCGGTGGCCAGCCAGTGGGCCGGCCGGGCGGCGGTGTGCGCGAGGTCCGCGAGGTCCGGGGCGGCGGAGGGCTGCACGCGAGACGTCTCCTGTGGGGTGGTGCGGCGTGGTTCCGGGCATCGTGCCACACGTCACAGGGCGAAGGAACAGCCGGGGGTCGACGACGAGCGGCGCGGTCCGGGGGCGCGTACGCGCCCGGAAGGAGCGTTCCGGGGGCGCGAACCGGCCTCGGCCCGGCGCCGCGGCGGGGCGCCGAACATGAGGACGCCGCCGTCGAGTTCCCTCCCGTGGGCGGGGAACTCGACGGCGGCGTCGTACGGATGTCGGGACGTCAGCCCTTGTTGGGGCCTTCGTAGTCCTCGCCGTAGGCGCCCTTGGCGGGGCGGCGGCGGCGCATCGGGGGCTCGACGCCGTCCGCGAGGCGGCGGGCGGTGACGAGGAAGCCGGTGTGGCCGATCATGCGGTGGTCGGGGCGGACGGCCAGGCCCTCGACGTGCCAGTTGCGGATCATGGACTCCCACGGCTGCGGCTCGGCGTAGCAGCCGAACTCGCGGATGGACTCCACGGTGCGCGCGAGCTGGGTGGTGGTCGCCACGTAGCAGCAGAGGATGCCGCCGGGGACGAGCGCCTTGGAGACGGCCTCCAGGCACTCCCAGGGGGCGAGCATGTCCAGGATGACGCGGTCGACGTCCGTGTCGGACAGGTTGTCCTGGAGGTCGCCGACGGTCAGCTGCCACGCGGGGTGGGGGCCGCCGAAGTAGCGCTCGACGTTGCCCTTCGCGATCTCGGCGAAGTCCTCGCGGCGCTCGTAGGAGTGCAGCATGCCGCTGTCGCCGATGGCGCGGAGCAGGAAGCTGCTGAGCGAGCCGGAACCCACACCCGCCTCGACGACGCGCGCGCCGGGGAAGATGTCGGCGAAGGCCAGGATCTGGCCCGCGTCCTTCGGGTAGACCACGGCTGCGCCGCGGGGCATGGACAGGACGTAGTCGGGGAGCAGGGGGCGCAGCGCGAGGTAGGCGACGTTTCCGGTGGTGCGGACAACGCTGCCCTCGGGGGCGCCGATCAGTTCGTCGTGCGGGAAAGAACCCTTGTGGGTGTGGAAGTTCTTTCCCTCTTCGAGCGTGAACGTGTAGTGACGGCCCTTGGGGTCGGTCAGCTGAACCTGGTCCCCGACCTTGAAGGGCCCGCGTCGGCGGGCGGCACCGGTCGGTTCGGACATACGACCAGAGTACCGGGGTTACGAGGCGGGTCTTGCCATGGCCTTGACGAAGGCGCGCTCGACGTCGGTGGTGGCGAGGACGCCGTAGATCTCGCCGGTCTCCTCGACGACCAGGTACTCGGTGGCCGGGCTGGCGCGGAGGTGGTCGAGGAGGGGCTGTCCGGTGAGTTCGGCGGGGACCCGCATGCCGTCGGTGAGGTCCTGGGTGAGGGTGCTGACGGCGACCCAGGGGCGGCGGTGCTGCGGGACGGCGGCGATGGCGCTCTCGCGGACGATGCCGGTGGGGGCGCCGGCGGCGTCGACGACGACGAGGGCGCGGGCGCCCGCCTCGTTGGCGCGGCGCAGTGCCTCGGAGAGGGGGGTGGCGGGCTCGACGGGGATGGCGCGGCGGGTGAGGCTGCGGGCGCTGAGCTCGGGGAGGTGCTCGCGGAGCCGGGCCATGCGGA
This sequence comes from Streptomyces sp. NPDC104202, assembly GCF_055584185.1. Lineage (NCBI taxonomy): Bacteria > Bacillati > Actinomycetota > Actinomycetes > Kitasatosporales > Streptomycetaceae > Streptomyces > Streptomyces sp. NPDC104202. The sequence continues at coordinate 134,095 of NZ_JBVJMN010000002.1, forward strand.
GGCTGTTGCCGGCGCCGGTCCAGATGATGGCGGCGAGGATCGCGGCGAGCAGGGCGTCGGTGACGGTGTTGAAGCCGCTGATGTCGTCGGTCGAGTTGCCGAGGAGGCCGGTGCGGGTGAGCAGGGGCAGGCCGACGAGGACGAGGACGGCGAGCGCGCGGCCGACCCAGGCGGCGGCGACGGTGCCGCTCATGGGCTTGCCGGTGATCTTCCAGACGACGGCGCGGAGCATGCGGCCGCCGTCGAGCGGGAGGCCGGGCAGCAGGTTGAAGATCGCGACGATCAGGTTGGAGATCATCAGGCCGGCGAGCAGGACGCCGGGGACGGTGCCGGGCTCGACGGCGTACAGGGAGAGGTAGAAGACGCCCGCCAGGACGAGGGAGAGGAGGGGGCCGACGAAGGCGAGGACGAACTCGCGGCCGGGGGTCTCGCTCTCCTTCTCGATCTCGGAGACGCCGCCGAAGAACTGGAGCTGGATGCGGCGCACGGGGAGCTTGAAGCGGAGCGCGGCGATGGTGTGGGCCAGCTCGTGGACGAGGACGGAGGCGTAGAACGCCACGGCGAAGAAGAGCGAGACGAGGTAGCGGGCGGCGCCGAGCTCGGGCAGGACGCGTTCGATCTGGTCGCCGAAGACCCAGGTGATCAGGGCGGCGACGAGGAACCAGCTGGGCGCGACGTAGACGGGCACGCCGAAGGGGCGGCCCATGAGGATGCCGCCGCCGGGCTCCTCGGTCCGCTGCGGCTTGGGCTCGTCCTGGTTCACGGGTTCCTCTCGTCGCGTGGTGTGACCCCGCGTCGGTGCGTCACGGTTCGATCATGCAGTGCGACGGGGTCCCGGGTCGATGGTATTCCGCGCGTTGTCGGTGGCGGGTCGTAGGGTCTTCGTCATGAGTACGAGCGAGCAGGTGCCGGCGGAGCCCCGGGCGCCCATGTCGTTGTCGCCGTCGCGGGCGAGCGATTTCATGCAGTGTCCGCTGCTGTACCGGTTCCGGGTGATCGACCGGCTGCCGGAGAAGCCGAGTCCGGCGGCGACCCGGGGCACGCTGGTGCACGCGGTGCTCGAGCGGCTCTTCGACGCTCCGGCGGCGGACCGGACTGCGCCGCGGGCCAAGGCGATGGTGCCGGGCCAGTGGGACCGGCTGCTGGAGTCGAAGCCCGAGCTGGGCGAGCTGTTCGCGGAGGACCGGGACGGGGAGCGGCTGGCGGGCTGGCTGTCGGAGGCGGAGCGGCTGGTCGAGCGGTGGTTCACACTGGAGGACCCCTCGCGTCTGGAGCCGGCCGAGCGCGAGCTGTTCGTGGAGACGGAGCTGGATTCGGGGCTGCGGCTGCGCGGGGTGATCGACCGGATCGACGTGGCGCCCTCGGGCGACGTGCGGATCGTCGACTACAAGACGGGGAAGGCGCCGCGGCCGGAGTACCGCGACGGCGCGCTGTTCCAGATGACGTTCTACGCGCTGGTGGTCTGGCGGCTGCGGCGGGTCATGCCGCGGCGGCTGCAGCTGGTCTACCTGGGCAGCGGGGACGTGCTGACGTACGACCCGGTGGAGGCGGATCTGCTGCGGGTGGAGCGGAAGCTGCTGGCGCTGTGGGACGCGATCCGGCTGGCGACGGAGACCGGCGACTGGCGGCCGCGGCCGACGAAACTGTGCGGCTGGTGCGACCACCAGGCGGTCTGCCCGGAGTTCGGGGGGACTCCCCCGGTCTATCCGCTGAAGATCGTCTCCGCGCGCCCGCCGGAGGCGGGTGAAGAGGGTCAGGGCAGAATGGACCCGGCCCGGCCGTCCGTGTGAGCCGGGCCGGCACCGTGTGCCCGCCCGCACCGTGAAGGAGCCCCTGTGACGATCCGCGTCCTCTTGGTCGACGATCAGCCGCTGCTGCGCACCGGCTTCCGGATGATTCTGGAGGCGGAGCAGGACATCGCGGTGGTGGGTGAGGCCGGGGACGGTCTGCAGGCGCAGGAGCAGGTGCGCGCGCTGCAGCCGGACGTGGTGCTGATGGACATCCGGATGCCGCGGATGGACGGGGTGGAGGCGACCCGGCAGATCACGGGGCCGGGCCGGGACGGTCCGGCGAAGGTGCTGGTGCTGACCACCTTCGACCTGGACGAGTACGTGGTGGAGGCGCTGCGGGCGGGCGCGAGCGGCTTCCTGCTGAAGGACGCCCCGGCGAACGAGCTGGTGCAGGCGATCCGGGTGGTGGCGGCGGGCGAGGCGATGCTGGCCCCGTCGATCACGCGCCGGCTGCTGGACAAGTACTCGGCGCACCTGCCGACGGGCGAGGAGCGGATGCCGGAGACGCTGGGCACCCTGACCGACCGCGAGGTGGAGGTCCTGAAGCTGGTGGCGCGGGGCCTGTCGAACGCGGAGATCGCGGCGGACCTGTTCGTCAGCGAGACGACCGTCAAGACGCATGTGGGCCATGTGCTGACGAAGCTCGGGCTGCGCGACCGGGTGCAGGCCGCGGTGTACGCGTACGAGAGCGGTCTGGTGCGGCCGGGCGGCGGCCAGTAGGCGGCTCCCGGGGTACCGGGAGCGGGGAGGGGCCCGGCGCGCGGACGCGTGCCGGGCCCCTCCCCGTCGTCGTGCGGGTGCCGCCGGGGCGGTCAGCCCTTCCGGATCTCCCAGAAGCGGAAGACGGTGGACGCGTCGAGGGTCCACTCCAGGCCGGTGACGTCGTCGCGGGCGACGGCGTACTGCTTGCCCTGCCACAGGGGCAGCATCGGCAGGTCGTCGGCGACGAGGTCCTGGATGCGGCCGTACTCGTCGGCGGTGCCGGCGCGGTCGGTGAGGGCCGCGGTCCTCGGCAGGAGGCGGCCGGTGATGGTGGCGTTGTCGTAGTGGTTGCCCAGGACGTTGCCCTCGCCGAAGAACGGGGAGGTGAAGTTGTCGGCGTCCGGGTAGTCGGGGACCCAGCCCTTGACGTAGACGCCGTACTTGCCGGCCGCTATGTCCTTCTCGTACTGCTCGTAGGCGACGGACTTGACGTCGGCGTCGAAGAGGCCGCTGTCGTTGAGCTGTCCGGCGATGGCCTTGAGCTCCTGGTCGGTGGACGGGCCGTAGCGGCTCGGCGTGGACCAGAGGGTGAGCTTGACCTTGCCGGTGATGCCGGCGGTGCGCAGGGCCTTCTTGGCCTTCGCCGCGTCGGGGCTGCCGTAGGTGTCGAAGAAGGCGGTGTTGTGGCCGGCGATGCCGGTCGGGACGATCGAGTAGAGCGGCGTGGCCGTCGACTTGTAGACGTCCTCGACGAGGGCCTCGCGGTCGACGAGGTGGGCGATGGCCTGGCGGACGGCGAGCTTGCCGACGACCGGGTCCTTCATGTTGAAGACGAGGTGCTGGACCTCGGCGCTGCTGCCCTGGACGACCTCGATGCCCTTGTCGTCGGTGGTGTCGGACGTCTCCAGGGCCGCGATGTCGTCGGCGGAGAGGCCTCGGTAGGCGATGTCGACGTCGCCGTCGGTGAGGGCCTTGGCGAGGGCGGTGCGGTCGCCGCGGTAGAGCTTGAGGGTGATCGCGTCGTTCTTGGGCCGGGCGAGGCCGTGGTACCCGGAGTTGGCGGAGAAGGTGGCCTGGTTCTCGCCGAAGGAGTCCAGCTTGTACGGCCCGGAGCCGACGGCCTTGCCGTCGGTGCGCAGGGCGTCGGCCGGGTACTCCCGGTGGTCGACGATGGAGCCGGCGCCGGAGGCGATCTTGCTGGGGAAGGTGGCGTCCGGCACCTTGAGGTGGAAGACGACGGTCCGCTCGTCGGGGGTCTCGATCTTGTCGATCGTGGAGAGGAGCGGGGCCGGGCCGGAGGGGTCGGCGATCCTGAGGGCGCGCTCGAAGGAGAACTTGACGTCCTCCGAGGTGAGCTTGTTGCCGTTGGAGAAGGTGAGGCCGTCCCGCAGGGTGCAGCTGTACACCTTGCTGCCGGCCGAGAAGCCGCACTTGTCGGCGGCTTCCGGCTCGGGGGCGAAGCCGCCCTTGGGGAAGGCGAGCAGGGACTGGAAGACGTTGTTGAACAGCAGCCAGGAGCCGGGGTCGTAGCCGGCGGCCGGGTCGGTGGCGAGGATCTCGTCGGACATGCCGACGCGCACGCCCTCCCCGGAGCCGTCGGCGCCGCCGCCCTGTTCGGTGCCGCAGCCGCTGAGGAGCGCGGCGGACAGGCCGGCGGCGAGCGGGGCCGTCAGCCACTTGGTGTGTGCCTTCACAGAACGTGCCTCTTGATCTCTATGTCAGGCCGGCCGCGCCCGGGTGCGCGGCCGGTACAACCGATCCGGACAGGGGTTATGCGGTGCCGCGTCCCAGTTCCCAGAGCAGCAGGTCGGAGGAGGTGTTGAGGGCGTACTCGACCCCGTTGAGGTCGTCGCGCGCCGCGACGTACTGCTTGCCCTGCCACAGGGGCAGGACGGGGACGTCCTGGGCGACGATCTTCTGGATCTGCGTGTAGACGGGGGTCGCGGCCGTGCGGTCGGCCATGCGGCGCGAGCGCGGGATGAGCTGGTCGCGGACCACCTTGTTCACGTACGGGGTGTTGAGGAAGTTGTCGCTGTCGAGGAAGGGCGCGACGTAGTTGTCGGGGTCCGGGTAGTCCGGGAACCAGCCCAGGCCGTAGACGGCGTAGTCGCCGCGCTTCTGGGCGGTGCGGAACTTCGACCACTCGGAGCCCTGGACGGTGGCGTCGAAGAGCTCGGAGGCGACCAGCTGCTTCTTGAGCGCCTCGAACTCCTGCGCGGTCTCGGCGCCGTAGTGGTCGGTGGTGTAGTTCAGCGTCACCTTGACCGGTGTCTTGACGCCCGCTTCCTTGAGGAGCTTGGCGGCGCGGGCGGGGTCGGGCTCGCCGTACTCGTCGAAGAACGGGGTGGCGTGGCCGGTGATGCTGGAGGGGATCAGCGAGTACAGGGGCTCGGCGGTGGGGCCGTAAACCATGTTGACGAGCGCGCCGCGGTCGACGACGGACGCCATGGCCTGGCGGACCGCCTTCTGCTGGACGGAGGGCGCCTTGGTGTTGAAGCCGAGGTAGCGGATCTCGAGGCCGGGGACCTCGGTGATCTCGATGCCGTCCTGGGGCGACTCGGTGAGGTCCTTGATCTGCTTCTGCGACAGGGAGCGGGCCATCATGTCGATGTCGTCGCTCTCCAGGGCGGCGCCCATGGCGGTGGCGTCGCCGTAGGGGCGGAGCTCCACCTTGTCGTTGCGCAGGGTGATGTCGCCCTTGTAGGCGGGGTTCCTGGTGAAGACGAAGCGGGTGGCCTTCTCGCCGTCGCGCTCGACCTTCATCGTGTACGGACCCGAGCCGTCGACGTCGAAGCCGTCGCGGAGGGAGTCGGAGGCGTACTTGGCCTTGCTGAGGATGCCGGCGACCGGGGTGGAGAGCTTGTACGGGAAGGTCGCGTCGGGGCTCTTGAGGTGGAAGACGACGCCGTCGGAGCCCTGGGTCTCGACGGTGTCGATGTTCGCCAGGAGGGCGGCCGTGCCGTTGTCCGACTTGATCTTCAGGACGCGCTCGATGGAGTACTTGACGTCCTCGGCCGTGATCGCGGTGCCGTCGGCGAAGGTGAGGCCGGAGCGGAGCTTGCAGCGGTAGCTCTCGCTGGCCTTGTCCGAGAAGCCGCAGCTCTCGGCCGCCTCGGGGACGGGCTCGCCGCCGCCGCGCGGCACGTGCATGAGGGTCTGGACGGTCTGGCGGAGGATGTTCCAGGCGCCGGTGTCGTAGGCGTACGCCGGGTCGAGCGGGGCGGGGGCGTCCTCGGTGGCGATGAACTGGTCCGTGGTGCCGACGACGATCGCTCCGTCGTCCTGTCCTCCGCCGCAGGCGGCGAGCAGGGGGGCGAGCAGTCCGGCCACGGCCGGTAGCACCAGGGTCTTGCGGTTCATCAGGGACGATCTCCTCATCCGGCACTGGGTACAGCGGTCAGTGGGAACTCCGCCGCCGGCCGCCCGGTCGGGGCGGGAGCGATCGGGCCGGGTGTTTCGATCGGTCCTGTGCTCACGGCGGTCGGGGTGTGCGCCGGTGCACGCGGTTATACGGCGAAGTTCTCGCGAAAGATTAGTGGGCGGCGCCGCTATTGCCGGACCGCGAAGCGGCCAGGGGGCTGCCGGACAGTGATCATGAATACGGGACGCTCGATAGTCATGCGGGGGTACGACGGGGACGCCCGTGAGCGAATCAGGACACATGAGGGCAACGGAATCGCCCCATTCCGGGCGCACCACGCGGACAGGCCACCCACCGCCGGGCACTCTGCGTGACGAAGGTCACGGGAATTCCGTCGCGGTGAATGGCCTGTCCGATTCCCTGGCGGGAAAGGCGCATTCGGTCCGGGGAAAGCTCAGATACAGCTCAGATTCCGGAGATCAACGTGCGCAGGAAAGGCACGTCGACGTCTTCGAGGGAGCGCACCACGACCCGGCCGGGAGAGGCCGTGATCGGGGCGACGGAGGGCACCGCGACGACCCGGCAGCCGGCCGCCTCCGCGGCCGCCACACCGGTCGCCGTGTCCTCGATGACGGCGCAGAGCGCGGGGTCGGCCCCGACCCCGCGGGCGGCCGTGAGATACGGCTCGGGGTGGGGCTTGGTGCGGACGACCTCGTCGCCGGCGACCGTCAGGGTGAAGCGGTCGCGGCCGAGTGAGGCGAGGACCCGGTCGATGATCCGCCGGTGCGAGGCGGAGACCAGGGCGGTGGGGATGGAGTGGCGGGCCAGCTCGGCGAGGAGCCGCTCGGCGCCGGGCATGAGCGGGACGCCGCGGTCGATGCGCTGCTCGAACTTCTCGTTGAGCAGCACCGTCAGCTCGTCGAGCGTGATGTCGGCGCCGGTGGACTCGATGAGGTAGCCGGCGCTGCGGGTCATCGGGCCGCCGACGACGATGTCCCTCCACGCCTCGTCCAGCCGGTGCCCGAGGTCGGCGAAGACCTCGACCTCCGCGTCCCACCAGAACCCCTCCGTGTCGACGAGGGTCCCGTCCATGTCGAGGAAGACCGCCTGCAGGGCGGAGCTGCCGTTCGTACGGAACAGGGACGCGGGGACCGTACTGGTCATCGGCACACCTCCATGGAGGGACGAGAAGGCCGGCCCCCTCCCCGGTACGGGGAGGAGGACCGGCCTGCACTGGACCGACAAGTGTACGTCCGGATCATCGCGGAAGCGTGGATTTGGACCACGCCTCCGTCACATCCGCCGCCGGGCGTCGCCCGGCGGTCACCGGGCGTTGAAGTACTTCGCCTCGGGGTGGTGGATCACGATGGCGTCGGTGGACTGCTCGGGGTGGAGCTGGAACTCCTCCGAGAGGTGCACGCCGATCCGCTCCGGGCGGAGGAGCTCGGCGATCTTGGCCCGGTCCTCCAGGTCGGGGCAGGCGCCGTAGCCGAGAGAGAAGCGGGCGCCGCGGTACTTGAGGTCGAACATGGACTGGACGTCCGCCGGGTCCTCGCCGGCGAAGCCGAGCTCGGCGCGGACGCGGGCGTGCCAGTACTCGGCGAGGGCCTCGGCGAGCTGGACGGAGAGGCCGTGCAGCTCCAGGTAGTCGCGGTAGGAGTCGGAGGCGAAGAGCTTGGCCGTGGCCTCGCCGATCTTCGAGCCGACCGTGACGACCTGGAGGCCGACGACGTCGGTCTCGCCGGACTCCTCCGGGCGGAAGAAGTCCGCGAGGCAGAGGCGGCGGCCCCGGCGCTGGCGCGGGAAGGTGAAACGGGTCCGCTCGTTGCCGGCCTCGTCCAGGATGATCAGGTCGTCGCCCTTGGAGACGCAGGGGAAGTAGCCGTGGACGACGGCCGCCTCCAGGAGGTTCTCCGTGTGGAGGCGCTCCAGCCAGCCGCGCAGCCGCGGCCTGCCCTCGGACTCGACGAGCTCCTCGTACGAGGGACCGTCGCCGGCGCGGTTCTGCTTGAGGCCCCACTGGCCCTTGAAGAGGGCGCCCTCGTCCAGCCAGGAGGCGTACTCCTTCAGCGGGATGCCCTTGACGACGCGGGTGCCCCAGAACGGCGGGGTCGGCACCGGGTTGTCGGTGGCCACGTCGGAGCGTCCGGCGGGCTCCGGCTCGTCGACCTGGAGGGCGGGGGCGTCGCGCTTGACGACCCGTCGCTGCTTCAGCTCGGGGAGCGCGGCGCCGGGGACGCCCCGCTTGACCGAGATGAGGGCGTCCATGAGGCGCAGGCCCTCGAAGGCGTCGCGGGCGTAGCGCACCTCGCCCTGGTAGATCTCGTGCAGGTCCTGCTCGACGTAGGCGCGGGTGAGGGCGGCTCCGCCGAGGATCACCGGGTACTTCGCCGCCAGCTCGCGCTGGTTGAGCTCCTGGAGGTTCTCCTTCATGATCACGGTGGACTTCACGAGGAGACCCGACATGCCGATGACATCGGCGGAGTGCTCCTCGGCGGCCTCCAGGATCGCGGAGACGGGCTGCTTGATGCCGATGTTGACCACGTTGTAGCCGTTGTTCGACAGGATGATGTCGACGAGGTTCTTGCCGATGTCGTGGACGTCGCCGCGGACGGTGGCGAGCACGATCGTGCCCTTGCCCTCCGCGTCCGACTTCTCCATGTGCGGCTCCAGGTGCGCTACCGCGGTCTTCATGACCTCGGCGGACTGGAGCACGAACGGCAGCTGCATCTGACCGGAGCCGAAGAGCTCGCCGACCACCTTCATGCCGTCGAGCAGGGTGTCGTTGACGATGTCGAGGGCGGCCCGGGACTCCAGGGCCTCGTCGAGGTCGGCCTCCAGGCCGTTCTTCTCGCCGTCGATGATGCGGCGCTTGAGGCGCTCGTCGAGGGGCAGGGCGAGGAGTTCCTCGGTCTTGCCGGCCTTCATCGACTTGGTGTTGACGCCCTCGAAGAGCGCCATCAGCTTCTGCAGCGGGTCGTAGCCCTCGGCCCGGCGGTCGTAGATCAGGTCGAGGGCGGTGGTGACCTGCTCGTCGTCGAAGCGGGCGATCGGCAGGATCTTGGAGGCGTGGACGATCGCCGAGTCGAGGCCGGCCTTGACGCACTCGTCGAGGAAGACCGAGTTCAGCAGGATGCGGGCGGCCGGGTTGAGGCCGAAGGAGATGTTGGACAGGCCCAGCGTCGTCTGGACGTCGGGGTGGCGCCGCTTGAGCTCGCGGATGGCCTCGATGGTGGCGATGCCGTCCTTGCGGGACTCCTCCTGACCGGTACAGATGGTGAAGGTCAGGGTGTCGATGAGGATGTCCGACTCGTGGATGCCCCAGGTGCCGGTGAGGTCCTCGATGAGCCGCTCGGCGATCGCGACCTTGTGCTCGACGGTGCGGGCCTGGCCCTCCTCGTCGATGGTGAGGGCGATCAGCGCGGCGCCGTGCTCCTGGGCCAGCCGGGTGACCTTGGCGAAGCGGGAGTCGGGGCCGTCGCCGTCCTCGTAGTTGACGGAGTTGATGACCGCGCGGCCGCCGAGCTTCTCCAGGCCGGCGCGCAGGACGTCGACCTCGGTGGAGTCCAGGACGATGGGGAGGGTGGAGGCGGTCGCGAAGCGGCCGGCCAGCTCCTCCATGTCGGCGACGCCGTCGCGGCCCACGTAGTCGACGCAGAGGTCGAGCATGTGCGCGCCCTCGCGGATCTGGTCGCGGGCCATCTCGACGCAGTCGTCCCAGCGGCCTTCGAGCATGGCCTCGCGGAACTTCTTCGAGCCGTTGGCGTTGGTCCGCTCGCCGATCGCCATGTAGGAGGTGTCCTGGCGGAACGGCACGGTCTGGTAGAGCGAGGCGGCGCCGGGCTCGGGCTGGGGGGAGCGCTCGGGGGGCGTGATGCCGTGCACCCGCTCGACGACCTGGCGCAGGTGCTCGGGCGTCGAGCCGCAGCAGCCGCCGACCAGCGAGAGGCCGTAGTCGCGGACGAAGTTCTCCTGCGCGTCGGCCATCTCCGGCGGCGTCAGGGGGAAGTAGGCGCCGTCCTTGGTCAGGATCGGCAGGCCCGCGTTCGGCATGCACATCAGGGGCGTGCGCGAGTGGCGGGCGAGGTAGCGCAGGTGCTCGTTCATCTCGGCCGGGCCGGTGGAGCAGTTCAGCCCGATCATGTCGATGCCGAGCGGCTCCAGGGCGGTCAGCGCCGCGCCGATCTCCGAGCCGAGCAGCATGACGCCGGTGGTCTCGAAGGCGAGGGAGCAGATCAGCGGGACGTCGAGGCCGACGGCCTCCATGGCGCGGCGGGCGCCGATCAGGCTCGCCTTGGTCTGGAGCAGGTCCTGGGTCGTCTCGACGATCAGGGCGTCCGCGCCGCCGGCGAGCAGGCCCTCGGCGTTCTGCTGGTATCCGTCGCGCAGGACGCCGTACGTGGTGTGGCCGAGGGAGGGCAGCTTGGTGCCGGGGCCGATGGAGCCCAGGACCCAGCGCTGGCGGCCGTCGCGGGCGCCGTACGCGTCGGCCACCTCGCGGGCGATGCGGGCGCCGGCCTCGGAGAGCTCGAAGATCCGGTCGGCGATGTCGTACTCGCCGGCGGCCGAGTGGTTGGAGCCGAAGGTGTTGGTCTCGACGCAGTCGACGCCGGCCTCGAAGTACTCCTCGTGGACCGAACGGACGATGTCGGGGCGCGTGACGTTCAGGATCTCGTTGCACCCTTCGAGGTTCTGGAAGTCCTCGAGGGTGGGGTCCTGGGCCTGGAGCATGGTGCCCATGGCTCCGTCGGCGACGACGACGCGGCTCGCGAGCGCCTCGCGGAGGGCTGCGGCGCGGGTCCGGCTGTCAGCGGAAGGGGTCGGCAACGAGGCCATGGATGAGCTCCCTGGGATGCGACGGCTGTCGGCTTTGCGCCCTCGGGGGAGGGTGCACGTGGCCAGCGTAACCGCGCTCAGCCCGGGGTGGACACGGCGTCCCACGGGGCGGACGGCATCCTGTGTGCGGGGACTCCCGGTACGACCCGCTCTTGCCCGACACTGTCAGGTGTAACGCAAGGTCGGCATCGACCGATAGTGTTCAGCATTGTCGAACAGTGTGAGAGGGATAAGGGGCCGGGCGATGGCGAAGAACATCCAGTCGCTTGAACGGGCGGCGGCCATGCTGCGACTGCTCGCAGGCGGCGAGCGCCGGCTCGGCCTGTCGGACATCGCGTCCTCGCTGGGACTCGCCAAGGGAACGGCCCACGGGATCCTGCGCACCCTCCAGGCGGAGGGGTTCGTCGAGCAGGAGCCGGCCTCGGGCCGCTACCAGCTGGGCGCGGAGCTGCTCCGGCTCGGCAACAGCTATCTGGACGTCCACGAGCTGCGGGCGCGCGCCCTGGTCTGGACGGACGACCTGGCCCGGTCCAGCGGCGAGAGCGTCCACCTGGGCGTCCTGCACCAGCGCGGCGTCCTGATCGTGCACCACGTCTTCCGGCCGGACGACAGCCGGCAGGTCCTGGAGGTGGGGGCGATGCAGCCGCTGCACTCCACCGCGCTGGGCAAGGTCCTCTCGGCGTACGACCCGGTGGCGCACAGCGAGGTCCTGGAGGTCGAGCGGGAGGCCTTCACCCCGCGGACGACCACGGAGCCAGCGCGGTTCGAGGAGCTGCTGGACCTGGTGCGGGCGCGCGGCTGGGCGGCGGACGCGGAGGAGACCTGGGAGGGCGTGGCCTCGGTGGCGGCGCCGATCCACGACCGCCGGCGGATGCCGGTGGGCGCGGTGGCCGTGACGGGGGCCGTGGAGCGGCTCTGTCCGGGCGGGGAGCTGCGCCCCGAGCTGGTGGCGGCGGTACGCGACTGCGCCCGCGCGGTGTCGCGGGACCTGGGGGCCGGCCGCTTCTGACACGCCCGGGAGGCGCGTACTCCCCCCGGCACCCGAACACGACTGAACCCGTCGGTAACGATCGCGTTATCGGCGGGTTTTTCGCGCCCCGGACCCTTGACGTGCTGTTAACCCGGGGGCAAAACTTCCGTTCATCGGTCGGCAATGCCGAACACCTAACGGCAATACGCGCTAGAGTGTGGCAGCGCCAAGGGCCGGTAACGCCCTCAACACGAGGGCGCGGACCACCGGAGGGACCCGGGGTTCGCCTTCCCCTGGACGAAGGACAAAGGAGTCGCGGGTGTCCAGCTCCGACATCTTCCTCGGCGAGACCATCGGTACCGCCGTTCTCATTCTGCTCGGCGGCGGCGTGTGCGCCGCCGTGACGCTCAAGGGCTCCAAGGCCCGCAACGCGGGCTGGCTCGCGATCACCTTCGGGTGGGGCTTCGCCGTGATGACGGCCGTCTACATGACCGCTTCCCTCTCCGGCGCCCATCTGAACCCCGCCGTCACCGTCGGCATCGCGATCAAGGACGGCGAGTGGGGCAACGTCCCCATCTACCTCGCCGGCCAGATGCTCGGCGCGATGATCGGCGCGGCGCTGGTCTGGGTGGCCTACTACGGCCAGTTCCAGGCGCACCTCGCCGACCCCGAGGCCTCGGGCGAGAAGCCGATCGAGGGCCCCGGCCCGGTGCTCGGCATCTTCTCCACCGGCCCCGAGATCCGTAACACCTGGCAGAACCTGGCCACCGAGATCATCGGCACGGTCGTGCTCGTCCTGGCCGTGCTCACCCAGGGCCTGAACGACAGCGGCAAGGGCCTCGGCGTCATAGGCGCCCTGATCACCGCCTTCGTCGTGGTCTCCATCGGCCTCTCGCTCGGCGGCCCGACCGGTTACGCGATCAACCCGGCCCGTGACCTCGGTCCGCGCATCGTGCACGCCCTGCTGCCGCTGAAGCACAAGGGCGGCTCCGACTGGGGCTACGCCTGGATCCCGGTCGTCGGACCGCTGATCGGTGGCGCCCTCGCCGCGGGTATCTACAACATCGCGTTCGCCTGAGCCGTCCTTCTTCCAGACCCCCCTTGGAGCACACCGTGACCGACGCACACACCTCCGGCCCCTTCATCGCGGCCATCGACCAGGGCACCACCTCCTCGCGCTGCATCGTCTTCGACAAGGACGGCCGGATCGTCTCCGTCGATCAGAAGGAGCACGAGCAGATCTTCCCGAAGCCGGGCTGGGTCGAGCACGACGCCGCCGAGATCTGGACCAACGTCCAGGAGGTCGTCGCCGGCGCCCTGACGAAGGGCGGCATCGCCGCGGCCGACGTCAAGGCCATCGGCATCACCAATCAGCGCGAGACCACGCTGCTCTGGGACAAGAACACCGGCGAGCCCGTCCACAACGCCCTCGTCTGGCAGGACACCCGCACCGACGCGCTCTGCAAGGAGCTCGGCCGCAACGTCGGCCAGGACCGCTTCCGCCGCGAGACCGGCCTCCCGCTCGCGAGCTACTTCGCCGGCCCGAAGATCCGCTGGATGCTGGACAACGTCGAGGGCCTGCGCGAGCGCGCCGAGGCCGGCGACATCCTCTTCGGCACGATGGACTCGTGGGTCATCTGGAACCTGACCGGCGGCGTCGACGGCGGCGTGCACGTCACCGACGTCACCAACGCCTCGCGCACCATGCTGATGAACCTGCACACGCTGGCCTGGGACGAGAAGATCGCGGAGTCGATGGGCGTCCCGCTCAACGTCCTCCCCGAGATCCGCTCCTCCGCCGAGGTGTACGGCCACGTCAAGGACGGCGTGCTCGCCGGCGTCCCGGTCGCCTCCGCGCTCGGCGACCAGCAGGCCGCCCTGTTCGGCCAGACCTGTTTCGCCGAGGGCGAGGCCAAGTCCACGTACGGCACCGGCACGTTCATGCTGATGAACACCGGCGACAAGATCATCAACTCCTACAGCGGCCTGCTGACCACGGTCGGCTACCAGATCGGCGACGAGAAGCCGGTCTACGCCCTGGAGGGCTCCATCGCCGTCACCGGTTCGCTGGTGCAGTGGATGCGCGACCAGATGGGCCTGATCAAGTCCGCCGCCGAGATCGAGACCCTCGCGTCCTCGGTCGAGGACAACGGCGGCGCCTACTTCGTGCCGGCCTTCTCCGGCCTGTTCGCCCCGTACTGGCGCTCCGACGCCCGCGGTGTGATCGCCGGCCTCACCCGGTACGTCACCAAGGCGCACATCGCCCGCGCCGTTCTCGAGGCCACCGCCTGGCAGACCCGCGAGATCACCGACGCCATGACGAAGGACTCCGGCGTCGAGCTGACCGCGCTCAAGGTCGACGGCGGCATGACCTCCAACAACCTGCTGATGCAGACCCTCTCGGACTTCCTGGACGCGCCCGTCGTGCGTCCGATGGTCGCCGAGACCACCTGCCTCGGCGCCGCCTACGCCGCCGGCCTCGCCGTCGGCTTCTGGCCGGACACCGCCGCGCTGCGCGCCAACTGGCGCCGCGCCGCGGAATGGACCCCTCGCATGGACGCCGGCAGGCGTGACAGCGAGTACAAGAGCTGGCTCAAGGCCGTGGAACGCTCCATGGGCTGGCTCGATGACGCATCCGAGGAGTAAGACACATGACGACCACCCTGCAGAGCGTCCCTGCCCTCGGGACGCACCCGGCGTCCGGCTCCCTCCCGAGCCGCGCCGAGACCCGGGACCAGCTTTCCAAGGCGACGTACGACCTCCTGGTGATCGGCGGCGGCATCCTGGGCATCTCCACCGCCTGGCACGCCGCGCAGTCGGGCCTGCGGGTGGCCCTGGTGGACGCCGGCGACTTCGCCGGCGCCACCTCCTCCGCCTCCTCGAAGCTGCTCCACGGCGGTCTGCGCTACCTGCAGACCGGCGCGGTGAAGCTGGTCGCGGAGAACCACTTCGAGCGGCGTGCGGTCTCCCGCCAGGTGGCACCGCACCTCGCCAACCCGCTCACCTTCTACCTGCCGGTCTACAAGGGCGGCCCGCACGGCGCGGCCAAGCTCGGCGCCGGCGTCTTCGCCTACAGCGCCCTGTCGGCCTTCGGTGACGGCGTCGGGCACCTGCTCTCCCCCGCCAAGGCCGCGCAGGACGTGCCGGAGCTGCGGACCGACAACCTGAAGGCCGTCGCCGTCTACGGCGACGACCAGATGAACGACGCCCGCATGGCGCTGATGACGGTCCGCGCGGCGGTCGACGCCGGCGCGACCGTCCTCAACCACGCCGAGGTCACCGGCCTGCGCTTCACCCGGGGCCGGGTCACCGGCGCCGAGCTGAAGGACCGCACCAGCGGTGACGAGTTCGGCGTCAGCGCCCGGCTCGTGCTCAACGCGACCGGACCGTGGGTCGACCACCTGCGCCGGATGGAGGACCCCAACGCGGCCCCCTCCATCCGTCTGTCCAAGGGCGCCCACCTGGTCCTCAAGCGGACCTCCCCGTGGAAGGCCGCGCTGGCCACCCCGATCGACAAGTACCGCATCACCTTCGCCCTCCCCTGGGAGGACATGCTGCTCCTCGGCACCACCGACGAGGAGTACGAGGGCGACCCGGGCCAGGTCGAGGTCACCGAGAAGGACACCGCCCAGATCCTGGACGAGGCCGCCTTCTCCATCCGCGACCAGCAGCTGTCGCGGGACCTCATCACCTACGCGTTCGCCGGTCTGCGGGTGCTCCCCGGCGGCCCCGGCGACACCTCCAAGGCCAAGCGCGAGACGGTCGTCACCGAGGGCCGCGGCGGCATGCTGTCGGTGGCCGGCGGCAAGTGGACGACCTTCCGCCACATCGGCCGCACGGTCATGAAGAAGCTGGAGCAGCTCCCCGGCCACCCGCTGGGCGAGGACTACGAACCGGTGTCCGCGCTCCCGAAGCGGCTGCCGCTGCCCGGCATAGCCAACCCGAACGCGGTCGCCCACCGGCTGCTCGTCGACGGTCCGGCGCCCGGCCCGCGCATGGCGGCCGACACCGCCAAGCACCTGGCGACGCACTACGGTTCGCTCTCCTTCGACATCGCCCGCATGGCGAACGAGAACCCGGACCTGGCCCGCCGCATCCACCCGGACGCGCCGGAGATCTGGGCGCAGGTCGCCTACGCCCGCGACCACGAGTGGGCCGAGACGGCGGACGACGTGCTGCGCCGCCGCACGACGCTGACCATCCGCGGTCTCGCGACGGACGAGATCCGCGCCGACGTCGAGTCCATGCTGCGGAAGTAGCCGCACGGCGACTCCGCGGCGGGGGGGGGCGGTTCCTCCTCGGGAGGGCCGCCCCCGCGGCGTGCCACGCGCCGTCCACACGGCCGCAACACTCGGCGCGCAGAGTGGACGCATGAAGTTTCAGGTGCTGTCGATCGTCCACCACTCCCCGCACCCGCTGACCGGAGAGATCCTCACCGCCGCCGACCGGCTGGAGCAGGTCGTCGCGCTCGGCGAGACCGCCGAGCGCCTCGGCTTCGACGCGTACGCGGTGGGAGAGCGGCACGCGGGCCCGTTCCTCTCCTCGGCGCCGACCGTGCTGCTGGCCGCGCTCGCCGCCCGGACCCGCCGGATCAGGCTGCTGACCGGCGTCACCGTGGTCGCGATCCTGGACCCCGTCCGGGTCGCCGAGGACTACGCCACCCTCGACCAGCTCTCCCGCGGCCGGCTCGAACTCGTCGTCGGCAAGGGCGCGGAGGCCGGGCACTTCGACCTCTTCGGACTCGACGAGGAACGGCAGTGGGACCTCCAGAAGGAGAAGTACGAGCTGCTGCGCCGGCTGTGGACGGAGGAGGGGGTCGACTGGGAGGGCGAGTTCCGCCCGCCGTTGAAGAACGTCACCACCGTGCCGCGTCCGTACGCCGGACCGCCCCGGATCTGGCACGGCTCGGCCACCAGCCTGAACTCTCCCGAGCTCGCGGCGAAGCACGGCGACCCGCTCTTCACCGCCAACGCGATCCAGCCGAGGGAGGCGTACGCGAGGCTGATCGCGCACTACCGCGAGAAGTTCGCGGAGTACGGCCATGACCCGGCCCACGCGCGCGTGGCGGCCGGTTCCGGCGGCCTGCTCATCGCCGACACCGCCGAGCGGGCGGTCGCCCGCTACAAGGACCTGTACGAGGCGAAGGTGCGGCAGAGCTTCCGGCCACACCTGGAGGGGAAGGCCGGGTACAACACCCCGTTCCGCACGATCGAGGACGCGATCGCGGACGGCCCCCAACTGATCGGCTCGCCCCAGCAGATCATCGACAAGATCCTCGGCTACCACGCGCACTACGGGCACGACCTGCAGTCGGTGACGGTCGACACGTTCGGCCAGTCGACGGCCGAGCAGGCAGAGACGCTCCAGCGCTTCGCGGAGGAGATCGCACCCGTGGTGCGGAGGGAGGCGCCGAGCACGCTCTGGGAGGAGTGAGGCCGCCGTGTGCGGAGGGGAGTTCCTGGGTAGTCGATCAAGGCCGCACGGGTTTTCGGGGATGCCCGGGGGCTGCGGGCGGACCGCCGGAAAGCCGTAAGGTTGGTCCGTACGACAGGAACTTCGAATAAGGAGGCGCTGGGTGATCGAGCTCGAGGGGGTACCCGAGCTGATCGACCCGGTCATGGTGGCCGCGTTCGAGGGCTGGAACGACGCCGGCGACGCCGCCTCCACCGCGGTCGCCCACCTGGACCGGGAATGGAAGGGCGAGGTGTTCGCGGCGCTGGACGCCGAGGACTACTACGACTTCCAGGTCAACCGGCCCACGGTCTTCCTGGACAACGGCGTCAGGAAGATCACCTGGCCCACGACCAGGCTCTCCGTGGTGCGGGTCGGCGGCGACAAGCCGCGCGACCTGGTGCTCGTCCGGGGCATCGAACCCTCGATGCGCTGGCGCTCCTTCTGCAACGAGCTGCTCGCCTTCGCCCACGAACTGGGCGTGGAGATGGTGGTGATCCTGGGCGCGCTGCTCGGTGACACCCCGCACACCCGTCCCGTCCCGGTCAGCGGGGTCACGTCCGACCCGGACCTGGCGCGGACGATGGACCTGGAGGAGACGCGCTACGAGGGCCCGACCGGCATCGTGGGCATCCTCCAGGAGGCGTGCACGCACGCGGGGGTCCCGGCGGTGAGCCTGTGGGCCGCGGTCCCGCACTACGTGTCGCAGCCGCCGAACCCGAAGGCGACGCTGGCGCTCCTCAACCGCCTGGAGGACCTGATCGGTCTGCGCATCCCGCTGGGCGAGCTGCCCGAGGACGCGCGGGCCTGGCAGGTGGGCGTGGACCAGCTGGCCGCCGAGGACAGCGAGGTCGCCGAGTACGTGCAGACGCTGGAGGAGGCCCGGGACACGGCGGAGCTGCCGGAGGCGTCGGGTGAGGCCATCGCCCGCGAGTTCGAGCGGTATCTGCGGCGGCGCGAGCCGGGCAGCGGCCCCGGGCCCGGCATGGCGACGGACGGCGGCGACTCCCCGTTCCTGCGCGACGCCGGCAGCGGCCGGACCCGGCCGCCGAAGCCGGAGCAACCCGGTCCGGAGGCCGTACCGGGCGCGGAAGCGGCACCGGAGGCGGGCGCGAAGCCGAGCGGGGACGCGGGCGCGGAGCCGGGCCCCGCGGTGGATCCGGCAGCCGACGCGGCCGGCGGACCGGACGCGGAGCCGGGGCCCGACGCGGAGCCGGACGCCGCGCCCCGCCCGCCTGCCGAGGGCCGCAACGGCGAGGACACGGAGTGACCGGTACGGGAGGGGTGGCGCGGCCACCCCTCCCGTCCGGCTTTCCGGCCCCGCCCGCGCCCGGCGGGGTCGCCGGGCGCGGGGCGATGGTCAGCGGCAGCTCAGGCGGGCCGCGGCCCAGTCCCCGTGGTCACCGCTCTTGGACCCGTTGGTGTCCGTGATCCGCAGCCGGAGGTGCCGGGCCCCGGTCACGTCGACGTTCACCGGCAGGGTCGCGGAGGCGCCGGTGAGCCGGGGCGAGGTCCACAGGACCTTGCCGTCGGCCTCGACGGAGAAGGCCACCTCCCCGTAGCCGTCGATCTCGTCGTCGATGCCGACGTCGGCGGTGAGGGCCGTGCAGCGGCCGCCGAGGTAGACCTCGATGTCGGAGTCGGCGTGGGCGCCGATGCCCTTCGCGTAGGTCGTGCCCGCGAGGGTGAGGGTCCGGCCGTCGGCGGCGCCGGACTCGCCGTTGGAGCGGTCGCGCTCCGCCGGACCCCAGCCGTTGGTGGAGCGCAGCCAGACGAGATCGCTCGCCCACGCGTCGCCGGTGGGCGGCGGGGGCATCACGCCGACCGCGAGCCGCTGGGTGGCGGTGCGGTCGACGCCGGCCGCGCGGTGGCGGGCGGTCGCCGTGAGGGTGGCCTCGCCGGGCGTGGCGCCGGCCGCGGGGGTGACCGTGACCTCGACCCGGCGGGTGGTGCCGGCCGGGACACGGGCGATCGGGGCCGCCGGGGCGACCTGCCAGCCGGCCGGGACGTCCAGGGAGACCCGTACGTCGGTGGCGTCCCTGCTGCCCGCCGTGACGTCGACGGCGACGGTGCCGGGGGCGCCGGCGCCGAGCTCCTGGCCCGTGGGGGCGGCGAGGACGGCGGGAGCGCCCCGGACGGCGCCGCCGACCGCGCTGGTCTCGGTCAGGCGCAGCTCGAAGCCGCGGGCGGTGGACAGGGCCGCGGTCTTGACCCGGACCACTCCCCCGCGCTCGTCGCGGTCGTACCACCAGCCCTCGGCGGCGGCGTCGAACGCGGTCCGGGAGGTGAGGCCGGGCAGGCTTCGTCCGTCGAGCCGGACGCTGCCGGGGGCGTCGCCGGTGTGGACGGTGAAGGCGTACGGCCGGGCCGCCGGCTTGCCGGTGTACGTGCCGGTGCTGGGTCCGACGCGGACCGAGACGTCGCCGGGACCGGCGTTCGGGGCGCGGACCTCGGCGCGCTGGGTGGCGTACCGGCCGGTGCGGTGCTCGCGGGTGACGCCGTCGTCCTCGTACAGCTCGAAGGACGAGGTGCCCTGGGGGTAGACGTCCCAGGCGAGCGGGTCGCCGGGGGCGCGGTCGGTGGAGGAGCGGATGTCTCCGGGCCACATCGGGACGGCCGCCCCGGCCCGGACGAACAGGGGCAGGGTGTCGAGCGGGGCGCTGTAGTCGTCGAGGGTCACCGGGCCCTGGTGGACGCGGCCGCTCCAGTAGTCGATCCAGGTGCCCGCGGGCAGGTAGATGCCGTCGCGTTCGACGGCGTCCTGGTAGACGGGGGCGACCAGGAAGTCCTCGCCGCTGAGGAACTCGTACTTCGCGGCGTCGCCCGCGGCCTTCGGGTCGTCCGGGTACTCCAGGGCGAGCGGCCGGGCGAGGCCGACGCCGGTCTTCGTGGCGCGGTGGGCGTGGCTGTAGATGTACGGGAGCAGGGCCTCGTGGAGCTTGAGGGAGGCGCGGTTGATCGTGGTGTAGGGCTCGCCGTAGCGGAACGGCTGCTTGTCGTTCGCCGCCCAGCCGTCCATCGTCATGGTGACGGGCAGGAAGGTCTTCCACTGGAGGTCGCGGGTGTAGGTCTTGGCGCTGCCGCCGAAGATGCCGTCGACGTCACCGGTGGTGTAGGCGAGGCCGGACATGGACGCGCCCGCGTAGGTGGGGATCTGCCAGCGGATGTACTCCCAGCTGCCGGACTGGTCGCCGGACCACTGGACGCCGCAGCGCTGGGCGCCGGACCAGCTCTCGGGGGCCCAGGTGAAGCCGCGGGCGTCGCTGTTGGCCTCGATGCCGGCGTGGGCGTCCTTGCAGCCGTCGAGGGCGAACTTGTAGCCCTCGCCGACCCAGGCGACGTCGAGCTTGGCGACCCGCTGGCCGGCCTTGACCTGCTCGCCGAGCCGGTCGATGCCGTCCTCGGTCCACAGGCCGAGCTTCATGCCCCGGTCGCCGAGTCCCGCGGCGGCCTCGGCGAGGTTCTCGTAGCCGCAGCCGTAGCCGTCGTTGACGAGCATCCAGCCGTTGGGCATGTCGTTCTCGACGTAGCCGTCGGCGACCTTCAGCGCGTCGAGGGTGCGGCGCTCGCCGCGGTTGGCGTTGTGGAGGTAGCAGTCGGCGTCGCCGATCTCCAGGCCGTACACGGGCGGCAGGAAGGGCTTGCCGGTGAGCCGGGTGTACTGGCCGATGACGTCCTTGGCGGCGTCGCGGCCGGTGCCGGTGAAGTAGTAGGCGTCGAAGCGCTGTTCCCGGGCGGCGGTGGTGACGGGCTCGGTGAAGGCGTAGGTGTTGGGGGCGTAGGTGTTGCGGTAGACGCCGTACCCGGCGGACGAGAGGTAGAACGGGACGGAGTTGGGGTGGCCGCCGTCGTTCCAGTTGTAGTCGACGCCGACCTCGACGGTCTTGTCGCGGTGGGAGGTGTTGCCGCGGCCGTTCTGCATGCCGGCGCCGTAGAACTGCTCCGTGGCGCCGCGGGCGAGGGTCTGGACGGTGCGGTCCTGGTTCCAGGTCAGGCCCCGGGTCTCGGACCAGAGCGGGGTGCCGTCGGCGCGGACGGCCGCGAAGCGGAGCGGCGCCTTGTAGGCGCGCAGGGTCACCTCGGCGGTGGCGAGTTCGTAGCGGTCGCCGAGGTCGCGCCAGCGGGTGGCCGGCGGCGGGCCCTGCGGCAGCGTGATGTCGGTGCCGGTGGGGTCGGTGAACTTCCCGTCGGGGGCGAGTTCGATGCGGAAGGTGTCGGCGGTGACGAAGGAGACCCGGGCCTCGGCCCGGCCGGCGGTCAGCCGGTAGACGGAGCCGTCGGCGGCGAAGCCGGTGACCGCGCCGACGGTGGTGTCGGACGGTTCGGCCGTGGCGGTGGCACCGGGTCCCGCGAGGGTGGCGACGAACCCGAGGAGTGCTCCGACGACTGCAGCTCTCATGCGCATTGATGATTGCATGGTGCCTCTTTAGCGCAGATTCGAGCATCGCG
Organism: Streptomyces sp. NPDC104202; assembly: GCF_055584185.1. Taxonomy (NCBI): domain Bacteria; kingdom Bacillati; phylum Actinomycetota; class Actinomycetes; order Kitasatosporales; family Streptomycetaceae; genus Streptomyces; species Streptomyces sp. NPDC104202. The sequence continues at coordinate 155,654 of NZ_JBVJMN010000002.1, forward strand.
ACAGGACAAAAAGGAACCGCCCCCGGACTTCTTGAGAAGTCCAAGGGCGGTTGCGCAGAAGGGAGTTGTGCGGGAGGGACGCTTACAGGGCGACACCGAGCAGGGCGTCGACCGCGCGCGAGACGAGGCCGGGAGCGGAGTCGTCGTCGCCGCCCTCGGCCGTCTGCAGCGCGGCCCAGCGGTCCACCGCGGCCAGCGCGGCGGGGGTGTCGAGGTCGTCGGACAGCGCCTCGCGGAGCTCCTCGACGAGCGCGTCGGCGGGCGTGCCGTCGGGGCGGGACACCGCGGCGCGCCAGCGGTCGAGGCGCTCCACGGCGTCCTGGAGGACCTGGTCGGTCCACTCCCAGTCGGCGCGGTAGTGGTGGGACAGGAGCGCCAGCCGGATGGCGGCCGGGTCGACGCCGTCGCGGCGGAGCGCGGAGACGAAGACCAGGTTGCCCTTGGACTTCGACATCTTCTCGCCGTCCAGCCCGACCATGCCGGCGTGGACGTACGCCTTGGCCATCGGGAACTCGCCGGTGAGCGTCTGGGCGTGGGAGGCGCCCATCTCGTGGTGCGGGAAGATCAGGTCCGAGCCGCCGCCCTGCACGTCGAAGCCCATGCCCAGGTGGTCGAGGGCGATGGCGACGCACTCGATGTGCCAGCCGGGACGGCCGGGGCCGAGGCTCGCGCCGTCCCAGCTCGGCTCGCCCTCGCGGGCGGTCATCCAGAGCATCGGGTCGAGCGGGTTCTTCTTGCCGGGGCGCTCCGGGTCCCCGCCGCGCTCGGCGGAGAGGTGGCGCATCAGCTCGGTGGTGTAGTTCGAGACCTGCCCGAAGTGCGGGTCGGCGTCGACGGAGAAGTAGACGTCGCCGTCGAGCTCGTAGGCGGCGCCGGAGTCCCGAAGGCGCTCGACGAGCGGGACGATGCCCGGTATGGCCTCGACCGCGCCGATGTAGTGCTGCGGCGGCAGCATCCGCAGGGCGGTCATGTCCTCGCGGAACAGGGCGGTCTCGCGCTCGGCCAGGCCGACCCAGTCGACGCCGTCGCGGATCGCGCGCTCCAGGAGCGGGTCGTCCACGTCCGTCACGTTCTGGACGTAGTGCACCTGCCGCTTGGTGTCGAGCCACACGCGCTGAACGAGGTCGAACGCGTTGTAGGTCGCCGCGTGACCCATGTGGGTCGCGTCGTACGGCGTGATGCCGCAGACGTAGATACGGGCGACGGGGCCGGGGACGAGGGTGACTCGTCCGCCGGTCGCGGTGTCGTGGATCCGGAGGTCGCGGCCCTTGCCGGGAAGGGCGGGGACCTCAGAAGCGGGCCAGGCATGCATGACCCGAGCGTAACCGGACAGGTGTTCCGGATACGAACCGGATCCGGGATCTTGACCGATTAGGCGGTCTTGCGGGTCGGAGGCGTGCGTGCATACCCCCCAGGGGTGCCGGGTGCCACCAGGGCCTGGCCGAAACCTTTCGGCCCGTGCTCAGACCGGCGGCCAGGGGATCGCCGGCCACTGTCCCGACGGTTCCGGATGGCGCCCCGTGCTACGCAGGGCCTCCACGCGGGCGCGCACGGCCTCGATCTCGGCGGCGGTGAGCAGTTCCGCCAGACGGGCGGCGAGGGGCCCTCCAGGGGCCAGGGAGCGGCCGAGGGCGTCGAGGACGCCGGCCGCCTCGGCGGGCAGCTCCTCGCCCGCCCAGCCCCACAGCAGCGTCCGCAGCTTGTCCTCGACGTGGAAGGACACCCCGTGGTCGATCCCGTACAGCCGGCCGCCCGGGGCCGGCAGCAGGTGCCCGCCCTTCCGGTCGCCGTTGTTGATCACCGCGTCCAGGACGGCGAGCCGCCGCAGTGCCGGGGTGTCCGCGTGCACCAGGAGCGCCGTGCGGTCCTCGGCCACCTGGGCCGGCCCGACGGCCTTCCAGCCCTCGCCGGCCTCGTCGTCCTCGGTCAGGGCCAGCAGCCGCGCCTCGGGGTCGGCCTCGATCCACAGCTGGACCATGCCCTCCCCGTACGGGCCGTCCCGCAGCACCGTCGGCGGGATCAGCCCCCAGCCGGTGGCCTCGGACAGCTCGTACGCGGCGACCTCGCGCTGGGCGAGGGTGCCGTCGGGGAAGTCCCACAGCGGCTGCTCGCCCGCGACGGGCTTGTACACGCAGGCCGCCTCACGGCCCTCGTACGCGACGGAGCAGTACAGCACGGCGTTGGACGCCTCGCGGACCCGGCCGCGCACGGTCAGCTCACCGCGGGCCAGCAGTTCGGCGTCCGGCGGCGTCGGGGGGCTGCTGGTCATGCTCCGCGGCGGTATCCGTTCTGGCGGGGGCAGACGTGGCCCTCGGGGTCGAGCGGCAGGCTGCACAGGGGGCACGGCGGCCGGCCCGCGTTGACGACGTCCAGGGCCCGCTTGGCGAAGGCCCGCGCCTGGGCCCCGCTGAGGCGCACCCGGAGCATCGGCGGACCGTTCTCCTCGTCCTGGAGCAGCCGCTCCTCGGCCTCGGCGAGGTCCTCCTCGGAGTCCACGTCGAGCTCGACGAGGGCCTGCGCCTCGACGATCATCCGCTGCTCCTCGCCGTCCCAGGCGAGCGCCATGGTGCCGACCCGGAACTCCTCCTCGACGGGGGCGTCGAGGGGGGCGGTGTCGGCGATCTCGGCGGGCGCGACGGCCGGGACCGGGGCGTTGCCCCCGGTGCGGCGCACGACCTCGTCGAGGAGTTCGTCGATCCGCTCGGCGAGCGCGGCGACCTGCGTCTTCTCCAGGGCCACGCTGGTGACCCGGCCTGCGGCCGACGCCTGGAGGAAGAACGTACGGCGGCCAGGCAGCCCGACCGTACCGGCCACGAAACGCTCCGGCGGGTCGTAGAGGAACACCTGACGGGACACGTTCCCGGCTCCCTTGGGTCTCGACAGTCGTACTACGGCGGCGCGTCCACCCTACTGCTCAAGAGGATCACGGTGCGCCCGCACCACCCCCGACCTCCGCCGACCCGGAGCCGTCGGGGTGGTCGCGGGGGGCGAGCGCGGCGAAGTCGCCCGTGTCGCCGAGGCGGACGAGGAAGGGCCGCAGGCGCGTGTAGCGGATGACGGTGACCGAGCACGGGTCGACGTGGATGCGCTGGAAGAGGTCGAGGTGGAGCCCCAGGGCGTCGGCGACGACCGACTTCACGATGTCCCCGTGGGAGCACATGAGGTACGTGGCGTCCTCCCCGTGCTCGGCCTCCACGCGGGCGTTCCAGTCGCGCACCGCCTCGACGGCACGGAACTGCATGGTGCGCATGGACTCGCCGCCGGGGAAGGCCGCGGCGGAGGCGTGGGCCTGGACGACGTCCATCAGGGGCTCGTCGTTCAGCTCGGCCAGCTTCCGGCCGGACCAGTCGCCGTAGTCGCACTCGTTGATGCGGTCCTCGACGTGGAGCGGCAGGTCCGGGCGGGCGTCCAGGAGGGGCCGCAGGGTCTCGCGGCACCGCTGGAGCGGGCTGGAGACGGCGGCGGCGAGCGGGACGCCCGCGAGGCGTCCTGGCAGGGCCGCGGCCTGCTCGGCCCCGCGCTCGTCGAGCGCGATGCCGGGCGTGCGCCCGGCGAGGACCCCGGAGGTGTTGGCGGTGGAGCGTCCGTGCCGGACGAGGATCAGCGTGGCCATGCGGGCCAGCCTAGGCCGTGCGGGCGAAGGACGGGGGCGGCCGGATCGCGGACCGCGCGCGGCGGTGGCGCGCCGCACGCGCGCGGGACGGGGACGCACCGGTTCGGCGCACGCGTGCGTGCCGGAGCGGATCGGGGGCAGAATGCGCCGCGTGATCGTGGACTCTGCCCTCTACCGCGACGGACGCCGTACCGACGGACCCGCCGACCTCTCCGATGCCCTGGAGGAGGCGAGGGCGAGCGGGGACGCCTTCCTCTGGGTGGGCCTGCACGAGCCGTCGGAGGCGGAGTTCGACCACGTCGCGTCCGAGTTCGCGCTGCACCCGCTCGCGGTCGAGGACGCGCTCAAGGCGCACCAGCGGCCCAAGCTGGAGGTCTACGACGACTCGCTGTTCATGGTGCTCAAGCCGATCGTGTACGAGCCGGAGAGCGACCGGGTGTCCTCCGGCGAGCTCATGATCTTCATGGGCGACTCGTTCGTGGTGACGGTCCGGCACGGCGAGGGGGCGCCGCTGATGGCGGTGCGCAAGCGCCTGGAGGCCGACCGCGAGGTCCTGCGGCACGGCCCGACGGCGGTGCTGTACGCGGTGAGCGACGCGATCGTCGACCACTACCTGGACGTGACGGGCGAGCTCCAGGTGGACCTGGAGGAGCTGGAGGCGGACGTCTTCGCCCCCACCGGCGGCAACCCGGCGAACACCGCCGAGCGGATCTACACGGCGAAGCGCCAGGTCCTGGAGTTTCGCCGGGCCAGCGGGCCGCTGGCCGGCCCGATGGCGCGGCTGACGGCCGGCGCGGTGCCCTTCGTGGAGGAGGCGGCCCAGCCCTTCTTCCGCGACGTCAACGACCACCTCCTGCGCTCCAACGAACAGGTGGAGGGGCTCGACCGGCTGCTCTCCGACGTGCTGTCGGCCCATCTCGCGCAGATGGGGGTGCGCCAGAACGACGACATGCGGAAGATCTCGGCGTGGGCCGCCATGGCCGCCGTCCCCACGATGGTCGCCGGCATCTACGGCATGAACTTCGAGCACATGCCGGAGCTGCGCTGGGAGTGGTCCTACCCGGTCGTGATCGTCGTGATGACGGGCATCGTCGCCACGCTGTACCGGCTCTTCAAGCGCCGCGGCTGGATGTGAGGCGGGGCCCGCCTCAGAAGGCGGGTGCGGGGACCGGCGGTCCGCCGAGCGCGTCGAGCCGGTCCGGCATCCTCAGGCCGACCATCCGGTGCCAGCCCGCGGCCCGGTCGTAGGCGTACACGCCGTGGATGCCCGCGGCGAGGACGGCGGCCTTGGGCCGGGGCCACTCCAGGATCCGCCCCATGTGCCGCATGACGGCGAGGCTGACGTCGCGGTAGACCTGGATCTCGGCGAGCGCCGACGCGCGCAGGGTCCGCTGGATGAGCCGGCCGTGGCCGGCGCGGGCGAGCCGGAGCAGCTCCTCGTGGCAGTAGGCGAGGTGGTTGTCCTCGTCGTTGCAGATCATCCGGATCGCCTTGCCGAGCTCGGGGTGGTCGCCGAAGTACCTGACCAGGAGCTGCATCTGCTCGGCCGCGCGCTCCTCGGTGACCCGGCTGTGCGCGAGGTAGACGACGACGTCCTCCTCGGTCAGCGGCTCGTCCCGGCGGAGCTTCTCGTGCGCGAGCCCGATGCCGCGCTCTTCGAGCAGCATCGTGTAGTCGGTGTCGGGCGGCACCGGGACGGGTTCGAGGCCGCGCTTCTTCATCAACGCGCGGAAGATCCGGCCGTGCTTGTCCTCGTCGGCGCCGTGCCGGGTGATCTTGGGAGTGAGATCCCGCATCCCGGGGGCCACGAGGGCCGCGATCCGGGCGTTCTCCCAGCCCCCCTGCGCCTCGCCGCTGGCGGCGATGGAACAGAAGAGCCGGAAGGACTCGTCGTTGTCGATGATTTCCTGGAACAGGCCCTTGGCCGTGAGCATCGCCGCCACCTCCGTGCGGACGCCCGCACTCCGGTACGTCCGGGAAGGCCGAGTCAAGTCCGGTCCCGCCCGGCGGGCAACAGCAGGGGCCGACGGCTCGGCCGAAAGAGTGAGGGCCGAGGGCGTAACCGGCTGCCCCGCACCTGCGTTGTGCAGCCTGACGGCCGTGGCGGGGAAGACCCCCGAGCCCCCACCACGGCCGCGGACCACCACTCCCGCCGGCGCCTACAGCCCGGCGCGCTCCATCGCCTCCACGCCCGCCCGCAGGGCCGCCACCCGCTCGTCGAGGGTGAAGCCGGCCGGGGCGAGGGTCAGGGTGGTGACGCCGGCCTCGGCGTACGCCGTCATCCGCTCGGCGATCCGCTCGACGGAGCCGAGCAGCGCCGTCTGGTCGATCAGGGAGTGCGGCACGGCGGCCGCGGCCCCCGCCTTGTCGCCGGCCAGGTACTTGTCCTGGATCTCGGCGGCCTCCTTCTCGTAGCCCATCCGCTGCGCGAGCTGGTTGTAGAAGTTCTGCTTGCGGCTGCCCATGCCGCCGACGTACAGGGCGGTGTAGGGGCGGAACACGTCGGCGAGGGCCTGGACGTCGTCGCCGAGTGCCAGGGGCAGGGTCGGACAGACGTCGAAGCCGTCCATGGTCAGGCCCGCCTTCTCGCGGCCCGCCCGCAGGTGGCGCAGGGCCGTCTCCTCCAGGTGGTCGGCGGAGGGGAAGATCAGCAGGGCGCCGTCGGCGATCTCGCCGGTCTGCTCCAGGTTCTTGGGGCCGATCGCGGCGATGTAGAGCGGGATGTGCTCGCGCTCCGGGTGGACCGTCAGCTTGATGGGCTTGCCGGGGCCGCCCGGGAGGGGCAGGGTCCAGTGCTCGCCCTCGTAGCTGAGGCGCTCGCGGGTCATGGCCTTGCGGACGATCTCGACGTACTCGCGGGTCCGGGCGAGCGGCTTGTCGAACTTCACGCCGTACCAGCCCTCGGAGACCTGCGGGCCGGAGACGCCGAGGCCGAGGCGGAAGCGGCCGCCGGTGAGCGAGTCGAGCGTGGCGGCGGTCATCGCCGTCATCGCGGGCTGCCGGGCCGGGATCTGCATGATCGCGGAGCCGACGTCGATCCGCTCGGTCTTCGCCGCGACCCAGGTGAGGACGGTCGGGGCGTCGGAGCCGTACGCCTCCGCGGCCCAGCAGACGTCGTAGCCGAGGCGGTCCGCCTCCTGGGCGACGGCGAGGTTGTCGCCGTCCATGCCGGCGCCCCAGTAGCCGAGGTTGATGCCGAGCCGCATTCCACACACCCCTTACCCATCGGTAACGTCTCTGTGGGCGGGACTCTAGCGCGCGGCCCCGCCATCCGTCAGGGCACGGTTGTCCACAGGCTCTCTCCGCGTGGTGCCCTGGCCAGTAATCTCGCGCCCATGGAGCAGAGGCATCTCGGACGCACCGGCCTGCGCGTGTCGCGCATCGGACTCGGCACCCTGACGTGGGGCCGGGACACCGACGAGCACGACGCCGCCGAGCAGTTGAAGGCGTTCTGGGACGCGGGCGGCACCCTCGTCGACACCGCCGACGTGTACGGCGGGGGCGAGGCGGAGTACCTGCTCGGCCGTCTGATGGAGCGACTCATCCCCCGCCAGGACCTCGTCCTGTCCACCAAGGCGGGCAGCGTGCCCGACCCCGACCGGCGCACCGACGGCTCGCGCGGTCATCTGCTCGCGGCCCTCGACGCCTCCCTCGCGCGGCTCGGCACCGACCACGTGGACCTGTGGCAGCTCCACGCGTACGACCCCCACACGCCGCTGGAGGAGTCCCTCCAGGCGCTCGACATCGCCGTCCGTACCGGGCGCGCCCGGTACGCGGGCGTGTCCGGCTTCTGCGGCTGGCAGCTGGCCAAGGCCGGCACCTGGCAGCTCGGCGGCGACCGCACGCGCCTCGCCGGAGCCCAGCTGGAGTACTCGCTGCTCCAGCGCGGCGTCGAGCGCGAGGTGCTCCCCGCCGCCCTCGACCTGGGCATAGGTCTGCTCCCCTCGTCGCCCCTGGGACGCGGAGTCCTGACGGGCAAGTACCGCACGGGGACACCCTCGGACTCGCGCGGCGCCTCGGAGACCATGGCGCCCTTCGTGGAGCCGTACCTGGACGACGCCGCGAGCCGGATCGTCGACGCGGTCGCCACCGCCGCCGACGGCCTGGCGACCACCCCGCTGCACGTCGCCCTCGCCTGGGTCCGCGACCGGCCCGGCGTGACCGCGCCCGTCGTCGGCGCGCGCACGGCACGCCAGCTCACGGCCGCGTTGTCGGTGGAGACCCTTAGTCTTCCTGAGGAGATCTGCCGAGCGCTCGACGACGTGTCCGCGCCCGTGCACCGCTATCCGGATCACGACTGGAGCACCTTGTGACCGAGCCTTCCGGGGAGACCGCGCCCGAGGCACCCGAGCCCACCGCCGACGCGCCCGGGGAGGCCGCGCCGGACACGGGCCCCGGTGCCGCCACCGACGCCTCCGGGCCCGGCGCGGGCGACGGCGACGCCGGGGACGGCGAAGCGACAGACGACGCGGCCGGTGACGCCGGGGCGGACGACGGCCCCGCGGCCGGCGGCGACGCCGGGGAGACCGGGGCGGCGGACGACGGGACCGCGGAGAGCGAGACGAAGACCGACGCCGCGACCGCCGACGCGCCCGAGGTGAGCGAGGCGCAGGCCGAGCTGACGGCGCAGCGGGAGCTGCGGGCCCGGATCGCGGCCCGGAAGGCCGAGAAGGACGGCACGGTGGCCAGCGGCGCCAAGCTCAGCGGCACCGCGGCGGACCTGCTGGCGGCGGTACGGGCCATGGAGGGGGGCGCGACCTCGGGGGACGCGTTCTTCGAGGCGCCCGAGCCCGCCCCGCGCCGCGCCGCGGCCGAGGCGGCCCCGGCCATGACCGTCCGGCCCCCCGCGCCCGAGCGCGTCTCCGCACCGGCGCCCGCCACCACGGAGGCGGTGCGGGAGGTACTGGCCAAGGGCGGCGCGCCCGAGGCGCTGGCCGGGCCGGTCGCCGCCGCGCTCGGCGAGGGCGCGGCCGCGGTGCTGGGCGAGGACCCGTGGCAGCTGCTCGCGGTGCCCGGCGTCCGGCCGGAGCAGGCCGACGGTTTCGCGCGGGCCCTGCTCGGCCCCGCCTGCGGTCCGGGCGACCCGCGCCGTACGGTCGCGCTGACCGTGTGGCTGCTGGAGAGCGCCGCCGCGCAGGGTCACACCGCGCTGGAGGTCCAGGCCGTGCGCGCCGGGCTCGCCGGCCACGCCGTGCCGGACCCGGACGAGGCCGTCGAGACGGCGGTCTCCGAGGCCGCCGTGCTGGTCTTCCAGGAGGAGGAGACGGCGCGGGAGGACACCGACGCGGACGACGAGGAGGCGGCGGACGCCCCGGAGCCGGCGGACGACGAGGGACCGGCCTCGCCCGTGCTGCTCGGGCTCGACCGGTACGCGCTCGCGGAGGAGAGCCTCGCCGACGGTCTCGCCCGTCTCGTCAGGACCGCGACGGAGCAGACCTGGGAGGGTCCCGAGCTCGCACGGGCCGCCGGGGCGCACGGGCTCGTCCTGCACACCGGGGGCGAGGCCGCCCGGGCCGAACCGGTGGCGCTCGCCGCGGCCGCCCGCGAGCGGGGACTGCGCGCCCTGGTCGCCGTCCACCACGACGCCGGCCGACGCGCGACGGGCGCGGCACCGGAGGACGTGGTGACGGTCGCCGGCCTGCTCTCCGGGACGGCCGGCCCCGGCCGGGACGAGGACGGCGCCCTCGCCCTGGACCTGCTCGCGGTACTCGACGCCCCGCAGCTGGACGTGGAGACGGCCGCCGCCCTCGTGGAGTCGCTGCCGGACGGCTGCCGGCTGGTGCTGAGCGGCGACCCGGAGGTGCTGGGCGCGCCCGGCCCCGGGCGGGTCTTCGCCGACGCGCTGGCGGCGCGGGTGTGCCCCCGGATCGCTTCGCGGACGCCCGACCCGGGCCCGCTCGGCGAGCTGGTGTCGGGCATCGGGGTCGGCGAGCTGAACCAGGTGGCGGCCCCCGGCAAGGAGGTCGTGATCGTCCCGGTGCGGGACGCCGGCGAGGCGGTGCACCGCACGGTCCAGCTGGTGGCCGACTCGGTGCCGCGGGCGATCGGCGTGCCCGCCGACCAGACCCAGGTGATCACCGTCGGCCACGGCGGCTCCGCGGGCACCCGCGCGCTGAACACCGCCCTCAAGCAGCGGCTCAACCCCGGCCCGGGCCGCTTCGGCGGCTACGACCCCGGTGACCGCGTGGCGTACGCGGCCGCTCCGGGCCGGACCGTGACGGGGACCGTGCTCTCGGCGGACGCCGAGGGGCTGCGGCTGCGCTGCGGGGACGAGGAGCGGGTGGTGCCGAAGGAGCGGGTGGAGACGACGCTGCGGCACGGCTGGGCGCTCACCGCGCACCAGGCGGCCGGGGCGCGCTGGCCCGCCGTGGTCGTGGTGCTGCCCGGTGACGCCGCCGGCGGGCTGAGCCGGCCGTGGGTCTACACGGCCTTCGGGCGCGCCGAGCGTCACCTCTCGGTCGTCCACGGGGTGGACCAGGCCCTGGCCCGCGCCGTGGCCGAAGGGGTGGCGCCGGAGCGCACGACCCGCCTGCGGCCGCTCCTGGAGGCCCTGCTCGCCGCTCCCGGGGAGTAGGCGGGACCCCGGACCGGGACGGCCGGAGGGCCGGGGACGCCGCGCTGTGCGGTGTCCCCGGCCCTCCGCCGTGCTCCGGCTGCCTTCCGGGCGGGATCCGTCAGGAGCCCGCGCCCGCGTGCTCGCCCGCGGCGGCCCGCCGCCCGTCGCGTCCGGGGTCCCCCGCGGCCCTGTCGTCGTCCTCGTCGTCCTCCTCGTCGAAGACGGAGCTGACGTCGAAGCGGCAGACGATCCGCTCGGGGTCGGCGGCGTGGTCGAACGGGGCGTTCAGCCACTCCCCCGGCTCCGCGAGTTCGTCGGCGGCGGTGACCCACAGCGTGGAGTCGCCCTCCTCCAGGCCGAACTCCTTGTGCCGGGAGGCGATCTCGTCCGGTTCGAACTCGCCGAAGAGCACCCCGATCGCGGCGAGCGGCGACACGGCCGCCTTGGCGGCGTTGCGGGGGACGTCCCCTTCGCCGTCCAGCTCGCTGACCCGCCGGGCCTGGGCGAGCAGGCGCTGCGGTTCCGCCACGGCGTAGTCGCGGCGGATCAGGAGGCTGAGGGCGTGGGGTTCGTCAGGTCCGGCGTAGGGCGGCAGGGCGCCGTCCGCTCCCGGGATCTCGAAGGGAGTGACCTCGTCGTACCGGTCGTAGAGGAGTTCGTCGTACGCCTCGGCCGCCGCGGCGAGGGCGTTGAAGGCCTCGTAGACGGCCGTGTCGTCGTCTCCCGTGCGGAGTTCGACCGCCGCGAGGTGACGGTCCAGTGCGGTCTTGACCGCCTCGGCGGCGGCACGTACCTCGGCAGCGGTGGGCTGCGCAGCATCAGACATGGGACAGACGCTATCCGTACCGGGCCCGTGCCCGCACAATAGATGCGATGCCGGAATACGAATTTGTCGATGTGTACGTGCCGCGCGGTGTCTCCCGCAAGGAGGCGACGCGCCTGCTGACCGACCACGCCGAGTACGGACACTGGGAGTTGGACCGCCTGACCCTGCACCGGGACGGGAGCCGGAGAGTGCGGCTGAAGCGGCGGATCATCCGCCAGGTCCGGGCGACCTGGTAGCGACCGCATGACCACGTCAGGACATCGAGAAGGGGCCCCGCGGTGTGCGGGGCCCCTCTGCGTGGTCCGTCGGGCGCGAGGCGCTCAGGCGGCGCCGCGGTTGCGCCGGTAGATCAGCGAGCCGCCGAGCAGCAGCCCCGCCGCGGCCGGCACGATCACGCCGAGCGGACCCGCGCCCGTCTCCGCCAGCTCCTCGACGGGCGGCGTGACGACGTGCGTACCGGGCGTGTTCGGGGTGCCGGGCGTACCGGGGGTTCCGGGCGTGCCCGGGTTCCCGGGAGTACCGGGGTTGCCCGGGTTACCAGGATTCCCGGGGTTGCCAGGGTTTCCGGGATTCCCGGGATTCCCGGGATTCCCGGGGTTGCCAGGATTCCCGGGGTTCCCGGGGTTGCCGGGGTTGCCAGGGTTCCCGGGGTTCCCCGGATTGCCGGGATTGCCCGGGTTCTCCGGCTCCTCGCCGTAGCCCGTGTCCTCGTCGTCTCCGTATCCGCCGTCGTCGTCCCCGTAACCGCCGTCGTCGTCGCCGTAGCCGTTCGCGCAGTCGTTGTCCGCGACCGCGTTGCCCAGGCCGACGCCGGTGAAGCTGTTGCCGCAGACGTTGACGGGGATGTCGACGGGGACCTGGACGTTGTTGCCCGATGCCACGCCGGGCGATCCGCCGGTGCGGCCGACGGCGGCGGAGCCACCGCGCGACGGCGCGGTGTGGGCACAGGTGTTGCCCATCGCCGGATTCATGAGTCCGACGGCGTTGACGGTGTTTCCGCAGGCGTTCACCGGTACGTGGACCGGGACCTGGACGGAGTTCCCGGACGCGACGCCCGGGGAATTCGTGGCCGTACCGTTCGCGCCGGATTCGGCGTGCGCATAACCGCCGCCGACGGCGGCGAAAACGCCTCCGGCGGCCGCCACGGTGATAAGGCCCTTGCGCGTGACCTGTCGCATAGCTGTTCCCTGCCTGCTCGGCTTCGAAAGAGTGCCACCGGATGGAGAACCCGGTGGCGGAAATGGCCACCGGCCCCGGAGTGCATGGCACGCACTCCGGGGCCGGACCGGCTCACACCCTCACGGGGCGAGGCACAACGTCAGGCGTTGACGCAGGTGTTGCCGAAGGCGGGGTTCAGCAGACCGATCACGGAGACCGTGTTGCCGCACACGTTCACGGGGACGTGAACCGGCACCTGGACGACGTTGCCCGAGAGGACACCGGGGGAACCGATGGCCGCACCCTGGGCACCCGAGTCGGCAACGGCCATGCCCGCGCCCGCGAGAACCAGACCGCCGGTGGCAGCCGCAGCAGCGACGACCTTCTTGATCATTATTCCTCCTAGTTGGCAATGCGGCCCCAGCCGCGGACCGCATCACCTGTAACGAGGGGGAAGGGTGGGGGCTACGAGTCCCCGAGTTCATTCACTCTTTCCGGTCACATGCAAACGGGCGGACGAATTCGGCCCGTCCGCCGCACCCGTCAGCAGGCGTCGAGGAAGCGGTCCAGGACGCGCGCGCCGAACTTCAGGCCGTCGACCGGCACCCGCTCGTCGACGCCGTGGAACATGCCGGCGAAGTCGAGCTCCGGCGGCAGCTGCAGCGGCGCGAAGCCGAAGCAGCGGATGCCGAGGTCGTCGAAGGACTTGGCGTCGGTGCCGCCGGAGAGCATGTACGGCACGGCACGGGCGATCGGGTCCTCGGCCCGGAGAGCCAGCTGCATGGCGTCCACCAGCGCGCCGTCGAAACTGGTCTCCAGCGCCTTGTCGCCGTGCACGTCCTCGCGCTTCACCCGGGGGCCGAGGATCCGGTCCAGGTCGGCCAGGAACTCCTGCTCGTAGCCGGGCAGGAAGCGCCCGTCCACGTGCGCGGTGGCCTGGCCGGGGATCACGTTCACCTTGTAGCCGGCGCCGAGCATGGTGGGGGCGGCGGAGTTGCGCAGGGTGGCGCCGACCATCTTGGCGATCCCGCCGAGCTTGGCGAGGGTGCCGTCCATGTCCTCGGGGTCGAGCGGGGTGCCCAGCGCGTCCGAGAGCTCGTCCAGGAACGACCGCACGGTCTTGGTGACCCGCACCGGCCACTGGTGGCGGCCGAGGCGGCCCACGGCCTCGCAGAGCTCCGTGATCGCGTTGTCGTCGTTGGTCATGGAGCCGTGGCCGGCGGTGCCCTCGACGGTGAGCCGCATCCAGTGCATGCCCTTCTGCGCCGTCTCGACCAGGTACAGGCGCAGGTTCTCGTTCACCGTGAAGGAGAAGCCGCCGACCTCGCCGATCGCCTCGGTGACCCCGTCGAACAGGTCCCGGTGCTTGTCGACCAGGTGCCGGGCGCCGTACGTGCCGCCGGCCTCCTCGTCGGCGAGGAAGGCGAGGACGACGTCGCGCGGGGGCTTGCGGCCGCTGCGCAGCCGGTCCCGCACGACCGCGAGGGTCATCGCGTCCATGTCCTTCATGTCGACGGCCCCGCGGCCCCACACGCAGCCGTCGGCGATCTCGCCGGAGAAGGGGTGGTGGGTCCAGTCCTCGGCGTTGGCCGGGACGACGTCGGTGTGGCCGTGGATCAGCAGGGCCGGCCGCGACGGGTCCTCGCCCTCGATGCGGGCGACGGTGGACGCGCGCCCCTTGTGCGACTCGATGATCTTCGGCTCGAGTCCGACCTCCGCGAGCTTCTCGGCGACGTACTCGGCCGCCGCCCGCTCTCCCGGGCCGGAGTGGTCGCCGTAGTTGCTGGTGTCGATGCGGATGAGATCGCGACAGAGGTCCACGACCTCGTCCTCGCCCCTGACGCCCTGGGCCGTGTTCGACTCGCTCACGCTGCTTCCTCCCACTACGTGCCCCACGTGGTTCCTTGTGATCTCCCCATCCTCCCGCGTGGCCCCCTCACCCCCCAAGACCACCCGTCGGCCGACATGCGGCTGTCACATGACAGGGGCCGACGAGGGGTGGTGATCGACCCCCTCGAATCTTTGCTATTGTTCTTCTCGTCGGAAGGGCCGAGCGGCCGGGAAGACAAAACACCTAGTCCGGGTGGCGGAATGGCAGACGCGCTAGCTTGAGGTGCTAGTGCCCTTTATCGGGCGTGGGGGTTCAAGTCCCCCCTCGGACACCAGTGAGAGACCCCACATGATGTGGGGTCTCTCTTGTTTTTCACGACGGCAGGACCCCGGTGCGACGCAGATCGAAGGCCCCTTCCTCCCCGCTCCCCCAGCGGGACGGCATCGATCCCGTGCGGGTGCGGTTCCCGGAGGATCCGGAGGGCGGCTGGGGGACCGTGCGGGAGTTCCTGGTGGCCCGGTACGGGCGGGCGATCGGGGCCGGGCGGGTCGAGGAGATGCTGGGGGCCGGCCGGTTCGTCGGGCTGGACGGGCCGGTGGGCGGGGACGAGGCGTACGAGGCGGGGCGGCTGGTCTGGTTCCACCGGGACTTCCCCACGGAGACGCCGGTGCCGTTCGGGATCGGGGTGGTGTACCGGGACGAGCGGGTGCTGGTGGCGGACAAGCCGCACTTCCTGGCGACCATGCCGCGGGGGCGGCACGTGACGGAGACGGCGCTGGCGCGGCTGCGGAGGGAGCTGGGGCTGCCGCGGCTGCAGCCGGCGCACCGGCTGGACCGGCTGACGGCGGGGCTCGTGCTGTTCGTGGTGCGGGAGGAGGACCGGGGGGCGTACCAGACGCTGTTCCGGGACCGGCTCGTGCGCAAGGAGTACGAGGCGGTGGCGCCGTACGACCCGGGGGTGCGGCTGCCGGTGACGGTGCGGAGCCGGATCGAGAAGGAGCGCGGGGTGATGGCGGCCCGCGAGGTGCCGGGCGAGCCGAACGCCGAGAGCCGGATCGAGCTGGTGGGGCACGCGGGCGGTCTGGGCCGGTACCGGCTGGTGCCGGTGACCGGGCGGACGCATCAGCTGCGGGTCCACATGAACGCCCTGGGGCTGCCGATCCTGCACGACCCGGTCTATCCGGTGGTCCGTGAGGACGGGCCGGAGGACTTCGGGCGGCCGCTGCAACTGCTGGCGCGGACGCTGGAGTTCACCGACCCGCTCACGGGCGTGAAGATGCGCTTCGAGAGCCGGCTGGCTCTCAGTGGCCCCGGTTGATCCACTCCTGGAGGTGCGGGGCCTCGGCGCCGATCGTGGTCGGGTCGCCGTGACCGGTGCGGACGACCGTCTCCGGGGGCAGCGTCAGGAGCTTCTCGCGGATCGAGTCGACGATCGTCGGGAAGTCCGAGAAGGACCGGCCGGTGGCGCCCGGACCGCCCTGGAAGAGCGTGTCGCCGGTGAAGACCGTGCCGAGGTCGGGGGCGTACAGGCAGACCGCGCCGGGGGCGTGGCCCGGGGTGTGGAGGACGGTCAGGTCGGTGCCCGCGATGGTGAGGACCTGGCCGTCGGCCAGGTCGCCGTCGGGGCTGTGGTCGGGGTGGGTCTGCTTCCAGAGCGGCTGGTCGGCCGGGTGGAGCAGGATGCGGGCGCCGGTGGCGGCCGCGAGCGCCGGGGCCGCGTCCACGTGGTCGTTGTGGGCGTGGGTGCAGACGATGGCGCGCAGGGCCCGGCCGTCGAGGGCGGCGAGGATGGCGTCGGCGTCGTGGGCGGCGTCGATGACGACGGCCTCGGTGTCGTCGCCGACGATCCAGACGTTGTTGTCGACGTCCCAGGTGCCGCCGTCGAGGCTGAAGGTGCCGGAGGTGACGAGGTGGTCGATGCGGGCGGCCATCACAGCACCACCACCGAGCGCAGGACGTCGCCCTGGTGCATCCGGGCGAAGGCCTTCTCGACGTCGCCGAGGCCGATGGTCTCGGTGACGAAGGCGGCGAGGTCGATGCGGCCCTGCTGGTGCAGGTCGATCAGCATCGGGAAGTCGCGGGAGGGCAGGCAGTCGCCGTACCAGGAGGACTTCAGGGCGCCGCCGCGGCCGAAGACGTCGAGGAGGGGCAGTTCGAGCTTCATCTCGGGGGTGGGGACGCCGACGAGGACGACCGTGCCGGCGAGGTCGCGGGCGTAGAAGGCCTGCTCGTACGTCTCGGGGCGGCCGACGGCCTCGATGACGACGTCGGCACCGAAGCCGCCGGTGAGCTCGCGGATCGCCTCGACGGCGTCGGTGGAGCGGGAGTTGACCGTGTGGGTGGCTCCCATCGACGTGGCCGTCTCCAGCTTCCGGTCGTCGATGTCGACGGCGATGATCTTCGCGGCTCCGGCGAGGCGGGAGCCGACGATCGCCGCGTCGCCGACGCCGCCGCAGCCGATGACGGCCACGGTGTCGCCGCGGCCGACGCCGCCGGTGTTGATGGCGGCGCCGATGCCGGCCATGACGCCGCAGCCGAGGAGGCCCGCGACCTCGGGGGCGACGGCCGGGTCCACCTTGGTGCACTGGCCGGCGGCGACGAGGGTCTTCTCGGCGAAGGCGCCGATGCCCAGGGCCGGCGACAGCTCCGTGCCGTCCAGGAGGGTCATCTTCTGGCGGGCGTTGTGGGTGGCGAAGCAGTACCAGGGGCGGCCCCGCTCGCAGGCGCGGCAGGTGCCGCACACGGCACGCCAGTTGAGGATGACGAAGTCGCCGGGGATGACGTCGGTGACGCCCTCGCCGACCGACTCGACGATTCCGGCCGCCTCGTGGCCGAGCAGGAAGGGGAACTCGTCGTTGATGGCGCCCTGCTTGTAGTGGAGGTCCGTGTGACAGACGCCGCACGCCTGGATCTTCACGACCGCCTCGCCGGGGCCGGGATCGGGGATGACGATGGTCTCGACCCGTACCGGTTCGTTCCTGCCGGGGGCGATGACCCCCTGGACGTGCTGCGGCATCGCGAACTTCCTTTTCTCCGACCGGATCTTGTAAGGCTCCTGCGTACCACTATCTCCTGACAAGAGGCGAGACCCCCGCAGGCCGTGCCCGCGGGGGTCCCGCCGTTCCCGTGAGGGGAGGTCAGTCCAGGGGGGTCGCGGCGGTCGCGCGGACCCGGCGGCGGACCAGGAACCAGCCGCCAACGAGCGCGGCCGCGATGAGCGGGAGGAGGTTCACGGTGGTGCGGCCGATGCCGCCGTCCATCCACATGAGGACGAGGACGGAGGCGAGGAAGCCCAGGGTGACGATCTGGGTGTACGGGGCCCAGGGCAGGTTGTAGCCGGGGCGGGTGAGGCGGCCCTGGCGGGCGCTGCGCCAGAAGAGCAGCGAGCAGACCATGATCATGGCCCAGGTGCCGATGATGCCGAGGGAGGCGAGGTTGAGCACGAGTTCGAAGGCCTCGCCGGGCATGACGTAGTTGAGGGCGACGCCGAGGACGCCGAAGCCGGCGGTGAGCAGGATGCCGCCGTAGGGGACGCCGCCCCGGTTCATGACGCCGGTGAAGCGGGGCGCGGAGCCGGACAGCGACATGGAGCGCAGGATGCGTCCGGTGGAGTACAGGCCCGAGTTGAGGCTGGAGAGGGCGGCGGTGAGGACGACGAGGTTCATGACGCCCGCGGCGCCGGGGACGCCCAGCTTGTCGAAGACGGTGACGAAGGGGCTCTGGTCGCCGGAGTACGCGGTGTACGGGAGGATCAGCGCGAGCAGGACCACGGAGCCGACGTAGAAGAGGCCCACGCGCCACATGATCGAGTTGATCGCCTTCGGCATGATCTTCTCGGGGTTCTCGGTCTCGCCGGCGGCGACGCCGCACAGCTCGACGGAGGCGTAGGCGAAGACGACGCCCTGGATGAGCAGGAGCATCGGCATCGTGCCCTGGGGGAAGATGCCGCCGTTGTCGGTGATGTTGGCGAGGCCGGGGGTGTGGCCGCCGACGTCGTGCGAGGTCACGATGAGGAAGATGCCGACGAGCATGAAGGCGACGAGGGCGGCGACCTTGATGATCGCGAACCAGAACTCCATCTCGCCGAAGTACTTCACGGAGATGAGGTTGGCGGCGAGGACGACCGCGAGGGCGATCAGGGCGAGGACCCACTGCGGGACGTCGCTGAACATGGCCCAGAAGTGGGCGTAGGTGGCGGCCGCGGTGATGTCGGCGACGGCGGTGGTCGACCAGTTGAGGAAGTAGAGCCAGCCGGCCGTGTAGGCGCCCTTCTCGCCCATGAACTCACGGGCGTAGGAGACGAAGGCGCCGGAGGACGGGCGGTAGAGCACCAGCTCACCGAGGGCGCGCACGACGAAGAAGGCGAAGACGCCGCAGACCGCGTAGGCGATGAAGAGGGAGGGGCCCGCCTGGGACATCCGGCCGCCGGCGCCGAGGAAGAGGCCGGTGCCGATGGCGCCGCCGATGGCGATCATGTTGATGTGCCGGGACTTGAGGTCCTTGCGGTATCCGGCGTCGCCGGCGTCGACGTGGGGGGCAGCGGCCTGCGGGGCCGGTGCGGCGGACAGCGGCTCGGCCGCGGTGACGCGGTCAGTCATGGAGTTGTTCGCCTTCGTGAGGGGGGAGCTGTGCGGTGCCGGGCCGTGCCCGGTGGGGGGTGTCCCCGGCACGGCCAGCGCACATCCTCACGTCAGGAAGTGACGGATGACTGTGGCGCATGTCACTGAACGCCCATATTTGAGCTAGTTCAGAGCTTACGGAGCCAGTACGTCCAGTTCCCGGAGGGCGCCCACCGCGATCTGGCGGGTGAGCTCCTCGGCGCGGGCGGCGTCGCGCTCACGGACGGCCTCGGCGACCTGGACGTGGAGGGTGACGGCGGCCGGGTCGGGGTCCTCGAACATGACGTGGTGGTGGGTGCGGCCGGTGAGGACCTCGGCGACGACGTCACCGAGGCGGGCGAACATCTCGTTGCCGGAGGCGTTGAGCACGACCCGGTGGAAGGCGATGTCGTGGACGAGGTACTCCTCCAGGCGCCGGCCGCGCGAGGTGGCGACCATGCCGAGGGCCTGCTCGGTGAGTTCCCGGCACTGGTCGGGGGTGGCGTGGAGGGCGGCCAGTCCGGCGGCGACGGGTTCGACGGCCGAGCGCAGGACGGTGAGCGAGCGGAGCTGGCGGGGGCGGTCGGCGCCGGCCAGGCGCCAGCGGATGACCTGGGGGTCGTACACGTTCCAGCTGGCGGTGGGGAGGACGGTCACGCCCACCCGGCGGCGGGACTCGACGAGGTGCATGGACTCCAGGACCCGGACGACCTCGCGGACCACGGTCCGGGAGACGTCGAAGCGCTGGGCCAGCTCGTCGGTGCGCAGCACGGTGCCGGGCGGGTACTCCCCCGCGGTGATCGCCAGGCCCAGGGTGGCGAGGACGTGGGAGTGGAGCCCCGGGGCCGGTGTCGTCATGTCGGCAAGCCTATGCGGGCGCGCTCGGGTGATCACCTCGGGAATTAAAAGTACTACTTTTACGTCACAGCCTCTTGAATACGTCGTACCCAATGGGTTTCATGAGCGCGACGGATCGATGTCGAAGAAGACAGCGAGGCACCACCCATGAGCACCACCCCCCAGCCCGGGACGAGGACGGTCGTCGTCGTGATGGGCGTCGCCGGGACCGGCAAGACCACGATCGGCCCCCTGGTCGCCGAGGCCCTCGGCCTGCCCTACGCGGAGGGCGACGACTTCCACCCCGCGGCGAACGTGGCCAAGATGTCGGCCGGCACCCCCCTGGACGACTCCGACCGGTGGCCCTGGCTCGACGCCATCGGCCGGTGGGCGCACGACCGGGCCGGGCTCGGCGGGGTGGTGAGCAGCTCCGCGCTGAAGCGGAGCTATCGGGACCGGCTGCGCGCCGCGGCGCCCGGCGTGGTCTTCCTCCATCTGACCGGCGACCGGGAGCTGATCGAACACCGGATGGGGGCCCGCCGGGGCCACTTCATGCCGACGGCGCTCCTCGACTCGCAGTTCGCCACCCTGCAGCCGCTGCAGGAGGACGAGGCCGGCGTCGCCGTCGACGTCTCCGGCACCCCCGAAGAGATCACCGCCCGGGCCGTCGCCGCGCTGCGCGGCCTCGCCGCCCGCTGACCCCCGTCCCCCGGCCCCCCGCCCTCCTGCCCGTACGAAGGACCCCACCGTGACCCGTCTCAGCGTCGAGACCCTGGCAGCGGACGCCGCCGAACCGATCACCTCGGCCGGCAACGCCCAGCTCGGGATCGCCGTGCTCGCCGGCATCGCCGTCATCGTCCTGCTCATCACGAAGTTCAAACTGCACGCGTTCCTGGCGCTGACCATCGGGTCGCTGGCGCTCGGCGCGTTCGCGGGCGCCCCGCTCGCCGACACCATCAAGTCGTTCAGCACCGGCCTCGGGAACACCGTGGCCGGCGTGGGCGTCCTCATCGCGCTCGGCGCGATCCTGGGCCGGCTGCTCGCCGACTCGGGCGGCGCCGACCAGATCGTGGACACGATCCTGGCGAGGACGGGCAAGCGCGCCATGCCGTGGGCGATGGTCCTGATCGCCTCCGTGATCGGCCTGCCGCTCTTCTTCGAGGTCGGCATCGTGCTGCTGATCCCGGTGGTCCTGATGGTCGCCAAGCGCGGCAACTACTCGCTCATGCGGATCGGCATCCCGGCCCTGGCCGGCCTCTCCGTGATGCACGGTCTCATCCCGCCGCACCCCGGCCCGCTCGTCGCGATCGACGCCGTCGGCGCCAACCTGGGCGTGACCCTCGCGCTCGGCCTCGTCGTCGCGATCCCGACCGTGATCATCGCCGGTCCCGTCTTCTCCCGGTACGCCGCCCGCTGGGTGGACATCCAGCCCCCGGAGTCGATGATCCCGGCCCGTCCCTCCGAGGACCTGGAGAAGCGCCCCGGCTTCGGCGCCACCGTCGCGACCGTGCTGCTGCCCGTCGTCCTGATGCTGGTCAAGGCGCTCGTCGACATCGTCGTCGACGACCCCGAGAACGCCGTGCAGAAGGTCACCGACGTCATCGGCTCGCCGCTGATCGCGCTCCTCGCGGCCGTCATAGTCGGCATGTTCACCCTGGGCCGCGCGGCCGGCTTCACCAAGGAGCGGCTGTCCACGACCGTCGAGAAGTCGCTCGCCCCCATCGCGGGCGTGCTGCTGATCGTCGGCGCCGGCGGCGGCTTCAAGCAGACCCTGATCGACATCGGCGTCGGCCAGATGATCCTCGACTTCTCCGAGGAGTGGTCGATCCCGGCCCTGCTGCTCGCCTGGCTGATCGCGGTCGCGATCCGGCTCGCGACCGGCTCGGCCACCGTGGCGACGATCTCGGCGGCCGGCCTGGTCGCCCCGCTCGCCGAGGGCATGTCGACCGGTGAGGTCTCCCTCCTCGTCCTCGCCATCGGCGCCGGTTCGCTCTTCTTCAGCCACGTCAACGACGCCGGTTTCTGGCTGGTGAAGGAGTACTTCGGGATGAGCGTCGGCCAGACGGTCAAGACCTGGTCGGTGATGGAGACCATCATCTCGGTCGTCGGCATCGTCTTCGTGCTGCTGCTCTCGCTGGTGCTGTAGCCCGGCCGCTCGCGTACGGCCCCGGGGGCCGGTCATGGCTGACAGACTGTCGGCCATGACCGGCCCTCACGCGCTCAAGCCCTTCCTCCTCGCCTTCCCCGGCCCGCTCCGGGACCGGCTCGTCGCGGCCGTCCTGACCGGCCGCAAGACCGCCACCACCGGACTGCTGGCCGAGTGGCAGGTCGAGGGCGAGGAGCTGCCCGAGGTGGGCGAGCGCTCGGCGCTGATCGACTCGGACGGCCGCGAGGTCGCCGTCGTGGAGGTCACGGAGGTCCGCGTCCTGCCCCTCGGCGAGGCGGACCTCGCCCTCGCCCTGGACGAGGGCGAGGGACATCTCTCCGTCCCCCAGTGGCGGGCGGACCACGAGCGCTTCTGGCACGGCGAGGAGATGCGCGAGGCCCTCGGCAACCCGGACTTCACCGTGGACGACACGACGATGCTGGTGGTGGAGCGGTTCCGGGTGGTGGGGCCGCTGCCCGTGGAGCCCCGCCCCCCGGGCCTCGGCTGACGCGCCCGGCGCCCCCGCCGGCGGCCGGACGGGGCGGCGTCCGCGACGGTCCGGCCGGTCCCGTCAGCCGACCGCCTTCGCCGCGGCGCGGCCCGCCGCGCGGCCCGAGAAGATGCAGCCGCCGAGGAAGGTGCCTTCGAGGGAGCGGTAGCCGTGGACGCCGCCGCCGCCGAAGCCGGCGGCCTCGCCCGCGGCGTACAGACCGGCCAGCGGTTCGCCGCCCTCGGTGAGGACGCGGGAGTCGAGGTCGGTCTCCAGGCCGCCGAGGGACTTGCGGGTGAGGATGTTGAGGCGGACGGCGATCAGCGGGCCGGCCGCGGGGTCGAGGATGCGGTGCGGGGCGGCGGTGCGGATGAGCTTGTCGCCGAGGTAGGTGCGGGCCCCGCGGATGGCCGTGATCTGGAGGTCCTTGGTGAAGGGGTTGGCGATCTCGCGGTCGCGGGCGGTGATCTCGCGGCGGAGGGCGGCCTCGTCGATCAGCGGTTCGTCGGTGAGCGCGTTCATGCCGCGGACGAGGGCCGGGAGGTCGTTCTCGACGACGAAGTCGGCGCCCCGGTCCATGAACGCCTGGACGGGTCCGGGCACGTCGGCGCGGGCGCGGCCGAGGACGCCGCGGACGGACTTCCCGGTGAGGTCCGGGTTCTGCTCGGAGCCGGAGAGGGCGAACTCCTTGCCGATGATCCGCTTGTCGAGGACGAACCAGGTGTGGTCGTGGCCGGTCCGCATGATGTGTTCGAGGGTGCCGAGGGTGTCGAAGCCGGGGAAGAGCGGGACGGGGAGCCGCTTGCCGGTGGCGTCGAGCCAGAGGCTGGAGGGGCCGGGGAGGATGCGGATGCCGTGGCGGGCCCAGATGGGGTCCCAGTTCTCGATGCCCTCGGTGTAGTGCCACATCCGGTCGCGGTTGATGTGGTGGGCGCCGGCCTTCTCGGCGACGCCGAGCATGAGGCCGTCCACGTGGGCGGGGACGCCGGAGAGCATCCTGGCGGGCGGGGTGCCGAGCCGGTCGGGCCACTGGGCGCGGACCAGGTCGTGGTTGCCGCCGATGCCGCCCGAGGTGACGATCACGGCCTGGGCGCGCAGCTCGAAGGCGCCGGTGGCCTCCCGGGAGCTGGCGGTGCCGCGGACGGCGTCGGAGGGCTCCAGGATCTCGCCGGTGACGGTGTCGACTGCACCGGCGGTGCGGCCGAGGCCGGTGACCCGGTGACGGAAGCGGAGGTCGACCAGACCGCGGGCGGCGCCCTCGCGAACCCGCCGCTCGAAGGGGGCGACGAGGCCGGGGCCGGTGCCCCAGGTGATGTGGAAGCGGGGCACGGAGTTGCCGTGGCCGATGGCGCCGTAGCCGCCGCGTTCGGCCCAGCCGACCACGGGGAAGAAGCGCACCCCGCGCGCGTGGAGCCAGGAGCGCTTCTCGCCGGCGGCGAAGTCGACGTACGCCTCGGCCCACTCGCGCGGCCGGCGGTCCTCGGTCCGGTCGAAGCCGGCGGTGCCGTACCAGTCCTGGAGGGCGAGTTCGTGGCTGTCCTTGATGCGCATCCGGCGCTGCTCGGGCGAGTCGACGAGGAAGAGTCCGCCGAAGGACCAGTGGGCCTGGCCGCCGAGGGACTGCTCGGGCTCCTGGTCGAGGAGGATCACGGTGCGGCCGGCGTCGACCAGCTCGGCGGTGGCGACGAGGCCGGCGAGGCCGGCCCCGATCACGATCACATCAGCGTCGTAGGACATGGACCGCATCTTGGATACACGGATGTATCCAGTCAACCGTTTCGCCTCGCCGGGGGCCTCCCGTTTTCTAATGGCGAGCATTAATATGTTCCCATGGCACGTACGTCGGGGCCCGAGACCCGGGAGAAACTGATCCGCGCGGCGGAGGAGCTCTTCGCCGCCCAGGGCGTCCACGGCACGCAGCTGCGGGACGTCGTCGCGCTCGCCGGACAGGCGAACCCCTCCGCGGTGCAGTACCACTTCGGCTCGCGCGCCGGGCTGCTGGACGCCGTAATGGCCGCCCGCCAGACCCGTACGGAGGGCGTGCTCGCGCCCCTCTTCGAAGCCGCCGAGACGGCGGCCGACAGCGCCGGCGAGGGCCCGGAGGACGGGCTGAGACGCCTGGTCGGCGCCCTCGTCACCGCCGAGGCGAGCGAACTGCGCACCGACCGGGGCCGCCGCTGTCTGCGGATCTCGGCCCAGCTCAGCCACGAGAGCGGGGTGCGCACCCGCACGCCGCACCCCACGCTCGCCGGGACCGTCTACTGGCGCCTGATCGAGCGCGTCGCGGAGCGGCTGGCCGGCACGGGGCTGCCCGGGCCGCTGCTCCTGGAGCGGCTGGACCTGGCGCTCACCGTCGTGGGCGCCGCCCTGGCGGACCGGGCCCGGCAGTACCTCGACGGCACCGAACCCCTCACCGGTGAGGCGCTCTTCCTCGCCGATCTGGTGGAGACCACCACCGCCCTGCTGCGTGCCGCACAGCCGGAGCGGGCGCACCCCCGAAAGGACCCTTCATGAACGACCTCACCGGCAAGACCGTGCTCGTCACCGGCGGCGCCCGCGGCCTGGGCGCCGAGGCAGCCCGGCAGGCGGTGGCCGCGGGAGCGAACGTCGTCGTCACCGACGTCCTGGACGAGGACGGCAGGGCGACCGCCGACACGCTCGGCGAGCGGGCCCGCTTCCTCCACCACGACGTGACCTCCGAGGAGGAGTGGGCGGCGGCCGTCGCGTACGCGGTGGCGGAGTTCGGCGGACTGCACGGGCTGGTGAACAACGCGGGCATCTCCACCGGAGCGTTCCTGGAGACCGAGTCCGTCGCGCACTTCCGCCAGGTCCTCGACATCAACCTGACCGGCGTCTTCATCGGCATGAAGGCCGCGATACCGGCGCTGCGGGAGGCCGGCGGCGGCTCGATCGTCAACATCTCCTCCGCCGCGGGGCTGATGGGCCTGGCCCTGACCGCCGGATACGGCGCCTCCAAGTGGGGCGTGCGCGGTCTGACCAAGATCGGGGCGGTGGAGCTCGGTACCTCGGGCATCCGCGTCAACTCCGTGCACCCGGGCATGACGTACACCCCGATGACGGCCTCGGTCGGCATCGAGCGCGGTGCGGGCAACTACCCGAACACGCCGATGGGCCGGGTCGGCGAGGCCGACGAGATCGCGGGCGCGGTCGTCTTCCTGCTCTCCGACGCCGCCTCGTACGTGACCGGTGCCGAGCTCGCGGTCGACGGCGGCTGGACCACGGGCCCGACGGTCGCGTACGTCATGGGGCAGTGAGCGCGCCGGGGCCCGGCGGGTCCGGCGGCCCGGCGGCGGTGCTTGGATGGCGGGATGAGCTCCGCTGAAGAGATTCTCGACGTCGTCGACGAGCACGACCGGGTGATCGGGCAGGCCCCGCGCGGCGAGGTGTACGCGCGGGGCCTCGTCCACCGCTGCGTCTTCATCCGGGTCAGGGACGCCCGGGGCCGGATCTTCGTGCACCGCAGGACGCCCGGCAAGCTCGTCTTCCCCTCCCTGTACGACATGTTCGTCGGCGGGGTCGTCGGCGCCGGCGAGTCCTACGACGACGCGGCGCTGCGCGAGGCCGAGGAGGAGCTGGGCGTCTCCGGGCTCCCCCGCCCCGAGCCGGTCTTCCGCTTCCTGTACGACTCCGGGGGCGTGGCCGGGAAGTGGTGGTCGGCGGTCTACGAGGTCCGCTGCGACCTGCCGGTGGACCCGCAGGCGGAGGAGGTCGCCTGGCACGGCTTCCTCACCGACGAGGAGCTGGAGGAGCGGCTCGCCCTCTGGGAGTGGGTGCCGGACGGGCTCGCCGCCCACGAGGGACTGCGGGCGCACGAGGCCCGGACGGGGCGCCGGGCGGGGCCCTGACCGGGCCGTTAGGGTGCACGTGTGAGCGATTTCGTACAGACCGTGCGCCTGTGGTTCGCGCCGCAGCGGGTGCGGGACGAGGGCGAGACCCCCGACTACCGTTTCTCCCTCGCCAACGAGCGGACGTTCCTGGCGTGGATCCGCACGGCGCTCGCTCTCGTCGGCGGCGGGTTCGCCGTCGACCAGTTCCTGCCGGACCTTCGCTGGGGGGTGCGGGTCGGGCTCGCGCTCGCGCTGCTCGCGGCCGGCGTGCTGTGCTCCCTGCGCGCGGTGAACCACTGGGTGCGCTGCGAGCGGGCGATGCGGCGCGGCGAGGACCTGCCCGGCTCCCGCTTCCCCGCGGTGCTGAGCCTGGCCGTGGCCGCGGTGGCGCTGACGATGGTGGTGCTCGTCGTCTTCGGCTGGGCCGGCCGGTGAAGACCGCGCCCCACGCCCGGGACCCCGGGCTCCAGCCGGAGCGCACCCGGCTCGCGTGGCGGCGCACGACCCTGTCGTGCACGGTCGTCGCCGTGCTGGCCGTGAAACTGACCGTCAGCGACACGATCGGCGCGAGGGAGATGACCGGGCTCGCGCTGTCGGCCCTGGTGTGGGTGGCGTTCCTGGCGGTCGCCCACCGCCGGATCCGGTCCCTGGGCGCGGCGCGGCCGCTCCCGCTCTCCCACCGGGGGGCGCTGCTCGCCACGGCGTGCACGATCGCGCTGGCCGTCTTCGGGGCGGCGCTGATCTGGTGACGCCGGGCACGGGCCCGCGCCGGAGCCTCCACGAGCGGGCCGGGCCGGGATCGACGGCGGCGTACCCCAGGCCCTCCACGCGGCCGTTCCGGAGCGGGTGGCTCCGACTTCCCCCGGTCCGGGTCGCCTGGCACGCTTCCCCTGTCCAGTCGGGCTCTCAACCGGGGGAATCCCTTTGTCTGCCACCGATCCCTACGTGGTCGCGCTCGCGCCGAACGTCCACGCCTTCGTCCAGCCCGACGGCGGCTGGTGCCTGAACAACGCGGGCTTCCTCGGCGACGCGCGCGAGTCGCTGCTCGTCGACACCGCCGCCACCGAGCGCAGGGCGCTGCTGCTGCGCGAGGCGGTGCTCGCGGCGGGGCTGGCGCTGCCGTCGACCGTCGTGTCCACGCACCACCACGGCGACCACACGTACGGCAACGGGGTGTTCCGGCCGGAGGCCCGGATCGTCGGGCACGAGAACTGCCGGGCCGAGCAGCTCGCCGCCGGCCACCAGCTCCACCTGCTGTGGCCGCAGACCGACTTCGGGCGGGTCGACATCCTGCCGCCGTCGGTGACCTATCGCGACCGGCTGACGCTGTACGTCGGGGACGTCGAGGTGCGGGTGATCCACCCGGGCGCGGCGCACACGACCGGCGACTCGATCGTGCACCTGCCCGGGCAGGGCGTGGTCTTCACCGGCGACCTCGTCTTCCAGGGCGGGACGCCCTTCCTGCCGACGGGATCGCTCGCCGGCTCGCTGCGCGCCCTCGCCCTGCTGCGGTCGCTGGACGCGCCGACGGTCGTGCCGGGCCACGGCCGGGTGACCGACCCCTCCGCGTACGACGCGACCGAGCGCTATCTGCTGTGGGTGCGGGACCTGGCCGCCGACGGGTACGCCAGGGGCGAGACCCCGCTGGAGACGGCACGGCGCGCGGACCTCGGGGAGTTCGCCGCGTGGCGGGAGAGCGAGCGGCTCGTCGCGAACCTGCACCGGGCGTACGCGGAGCTGGAGGGGCTGCCGGAGGGCGCGCCGCTGGACCCGGTGGCGGTCTTCGGCGACATGGCCGCGATGAACGGCGGGGTGCCGGTGGCCTGCCACGCCTGAGCACGGTGGCCCCGGGCCGGCGGAGCGCTCCGACCGGTGCTGGGGCGGGCCTTCCCCCGGTCCTCCGGCCGCCGGTGCGGTCTCCGGTCACCAGCGGGGGACGCGGGGCGCCTGCCACGCCGGGTCCGCGACGCGCATGGCCGCCGCGTCGTCGCGGTCCCGCAGGGTGCCGTCGTCGTCCAGCCAGCGGCGGTGCAGCGCGGCCAGCGCGGTCCGGTCGAGGGTGACGCCGAGACCGGGCGCGTCGGAGACGGTGAGACGGCCGTCGCGGAAGACGGGCCGGGTGGTCACGACGTCCTCGGTCTGCCACGGGTAGTGGGTGTCGCAGGCGTACCGGAGCCCGGGCAGGGTGGCGGCGACCTGGGTCATGGCGGCCAGGCTGATGCCCAGGTGGGTGTTGGAGTGCATGGAGAGCCCGATGCCGTACGTCCGGCAGAGCGCGGCCAGTTCGCGGGTGCGGTGGAGGCCGCCCCAGTAGTGGTGGTCGCAGAGGACGATCCGTACGGCTCCCTTCGCGAGGGCCTCCGGGACCTCCTCGAAGGTGGTCACGCACATGTTGGTGGCGAGCGGCAGCTCCGTGCCGGCGGCGATCGCGGCCATCGCGTCGGTGCCGCTCGCCGGGTCCTCCAGGTACTCCAGGACGTCCGCGAGTGCGCGGGCGACCGCGAGGGAGGTCTCCACGGACCAGGCCCCGTTGGGGTCGAGGCGGAGGGGGCGGCCGGGGAACGCCTCGGCCAGGGCACGGATCGCGGCGACCTCCCGCTCCGGCTCGAACACCCCGCCCTTGAGCTTGAAGGAGCGGAAGCCGTACTCCCGGTCGAAGCGGCGGGCCTGGGCGACGACGCCCGCCGGGTCGAGGGCCGCGCCCCAGTCGTCCGTCGGGGCCGCGCCGGGGTGGGCGTCCCAGCGGTGGAAGAGGTAGGCGCTGTACTCGACGGTGTCGCGGACCTTGCCTCCGAGGAGGGCGTGGACGGGCAGGCCGAGGGTCTTGCCGAGGGCGTCGAGACAGGCGGTCTCGAAGGCGGAGACGACGGAGAGGCGGAGCTTGTCCGCGCTCCGGACCCCGCGCAGGCCGCCGGCGTCGACGCCCTCGTCCGGGCCGCCGGCTGCCGGGGCACTCGGAGCGACGGCGGCCGCGAGGGCGAAGAGGCCGTTCACGTCCGTGACCGACCGTCCCGGCAGGGCCTGCGCCAGCGGGCGGGCGGCGTCCAGGTAGGCGCCGTCGCCGTACGTCTCGCCGAGGCCGCCGACCCCGTCCGCGGTGATGACCTCCACGACGAGGCGAGGAGTGAAGGGCTGGTGGACGCCCTGGACGTTGAGGAGGGGCGGGTCGGAGATGAGGATCGGGGTGAGCCGGACTTCGTCGACGATCAGCTTCGCATCCATATGTGAACCCTATTCAGAGATGCGACCAGCGGCCAGGGTGCGACGCACCCTTTCCCGGCGAGCCCCTGGACGACATACCGACTGGTCGGTCATCATGAACGCCGACCGAAGCCGACCCGGAGGTACGCACCCATGAGCTCCGCCCCGCCGCCAGGACTCGACCCCGAGCGGCTGCGCCGCTTCCTCGACCGGGAGCGGCCCGGTCTGGTGGCCGGCCCCCTCGAAGCCCGGCTGATCGAGGGCGGGCGGTCGAACCTCACGTACGTCGTGACCGACGGCACCGGCCGCTGGGTCGTCCGCAGGCCGCCGCTCGGCCACGTCCTCGCCACCGCCCACGACATGCGGCGCGAGCACCGCGTCATCAGCGCCCTCGCCGGAACCGGCGTGCCCGTCCCCCGCTGCGTCCTGCTCGGCGAGGACGAGTCCGTGCTCGGCGCCCCCTTCTACGTCATGGAGTTCGTCGAGGGGACCCCGTACCGCTCGGCTCGCGAACTCGCGCCCCTCGGGGCCGAACGCACCCGTGCCGCCGTCCTCGGGCTCGTCGACACGCTCGTCGAACTGCACGCCGTCGACCCGGCGGCCGTCGGCCTCGCCGACTTCGGCCGGCCCGAGGGCTTCCTCGACCGGCAGCTGCGCCGCTGGGGCAAGCAGCTCGACGCCTCGCGGGGCCGCGAGCTGCCCGGCATCGGGGAGCTGCACGCCGCGCTCGGCCACGCGCTCCCCGACTCCCCGGCGCCCACCGTGATCCACGGCGACTACCGGCTCGACAACGTCCTCATCGGCGACGACGACCGGATCAAGGCGGTCCTCGACTGGGAGATGTCCACCCTCGGCGACCCGCTCACCGACCTGGGCCTGCTCGTCATGTACAGCACCCCGCTCGACCTGCCGAACTCCCCCATCTCCACCACCGCCACGGCCCCCGGCCACCCGAGCGCCGCCGAACTCGTCGAGCGCTACGCGGCCCGCTCGGGCCGCGACACCTCCGCCCTCGCCTGGTACACGGCGTTCGCCTGGTTCAAGCTCGCGGTGATCCTGGAGGGCATCCACTACCGCTACACCCTCGGCCAGACCGTCGGCGCCGGCTTCGACCGCATCGGCGAACTCGTCCCCGTCTTCATCGAGCACGGCCTCACGACCCTTCAGGAAGGCTGATCCGCCATGGACTTCGCGTACGACGCCCGCACCGAGGAACTGCGGGCCCGGCTGCTCGCCTTCATGGACGAGCACGTGTACCCCGCCGAGGCCGTCGCCGACGAGCAGCGCGCCGGGCTCGCCTCGCCGTGGGACACCCCGCCGGTCGTCGAGGAGCTCAAGGCCGAGGCCAGGCGGCAGGGCCTGTGGAACCTCTTCCTCCCCGACGCCGAGTACGGCGCCGGACTGACCAACCTCCAGTACGCGCCGCTCGCCGAGATCACCGGCCGCAGCCCGCACCTGGCCCCCACCGCCCTCAACTGCGCCGCCCCCGACACCGGGAACATGGAACTGCTCGCCCAGTTCGGCGACGAGGCGCAGAAGAAGCAGTGGCTGGAGCCGCTGCTCGCGGGCGAGATCCGCTCGGCCTTCGCCATGACCGAGCCCGAGGTCGCCTCCTCCGACGCGACCAACATCGAGACCCGGATCCGCCGCGACGGCGACACGTACGTCGTCGACGGACGCAAGTGGTACATCTCCGGGGCCATGAACCCCGACTGCCGGATCTTCATCGTCATGGGCAAGACCGACCCCGACGGCGCCGACCCGCGCCGCCAGCAGTCGATGATCCTCGTGCCCCGCGACACCCCCGGCGTCGAGGTGCGGCGCGCCATGCAGGTGTACGGCTACGAGGACCACTCCCACGGCGGCCACGCCGAGGTGGTCTTCCACGACGTCCGCGTCCCCGCCTCGCACCTCATCGGCGAGGAGGGCGGCGGCTTCGCCATCGCCCAGGCCCGGCTCGGCCCCGGCCGCATCCACCACTGCATGCGGCTCATCGGCATGGCGGAGCGGGCCGTCGAGCTCATGTGCCGCCGCGCGGTCTCCCGTACCGCCTTCGGCAAGGCCCTCGCCCAGCAGGGCGTCGTCCAGAACTGGATCGCGGACGCCCGCGTCACGATCGAGCAGCTGCGGCTCCTCGTCCTCAAGACCGCCTGGCTCATGGACACCGTCGGCAACCGCGGCGCCCACACCGAGATCCAGGCCATCAAGATCGCGACCCCGCGCGCGGTCGTCGACATCATCGACAAGGCCGTCCAGGCCCACGGGGCCGGCGGCGTCTCGCAGGACTTCCCGCTCGCCGAACTCTGGTCCGCGGCACGGACGCTGAAGCTCGCGGACGGTCCGGACGAGGTGCACCAGCGGTCGCTGGCCCGCCGGGAGCTGAAGAAGTACCTGTGAGGTGGGCCGGTCTCAGCCCAGTCGGAGGCAGAGGACGCCCGTCGCCGTGTGGACGCAGAGCCGTTCGTCGTCGACCCAGTCCACGTCCAGGATCTCCCCGCCCACGTGGATCCGGTGCAGGACCTCCGTCGTGTCGGCGGCGAACAGCGTCAGCACGCCGTCGGCACCGGCGGTCAGGACCGTGGGGCGGCCGTTCCTGGTCTGCAGCCGGAGCGCGGTGACGCGGACCCGGTCGGGGCGGGGGACGACGTCCGGCTTCGTCGGCTCGGCGCGGAAGGAGGCGGGGAAGGCCGTGCGGACCACCAGGTCCCCGTCGTCCGTGACGTGTCCGAGCGCGGGACCCTGCGGCCACCGGCCCAGGTCGTGGACGACGTGCACCGAGTTCAGCCGCATGGTGAACCGCACGGTGTCGTCCGGCAGCGAACGCACCGTCAGCAGGGGTACGGGCGGCGGCGGCTCCTCCGAGAGGCTGTCGTCACTGCGGAGCCCGACGACGGCCGCGAAGACGCGCGCACCGTCCCGGACGAGCCGCAGCGAGTGGACGCCGTTCAGGTCGACGTCCAGGCGCGTCCCGACCGGGCCGTCGGGCGTGAGCAGGGCGAGGAAGTGCCTGCCCGCGCCGTAGTGGCTGAAGCAGGCGACGACGCGGGGGCCTCCGGGGCCCGGCACGGGGCAGGCCGTGAGAAGTCCGCGCGTCGGAGGGAAGGCGACGGGCGGACCACCCGGCCAGAGCCACGTCCTGATCCGCTGCCGCCGTCTGATCCGCTTCGTGTCGAGCCGGTCGCGGAGCACGACAGGGGCCCCCGGGTGGCTGTCGACCACCGGGGCGCCCTCGCCACGGCCCGCCACGCGGTCCCGTACCGCTCCGTTCGCGCCGTCCCACAGGGCGGCGCCCTCGGCGTCCTGGACGACCACGACGGACCGCCCCGCGTGCGTCCCGGTCCGGACGGTCACCGCGGGGTCGCCGACGCTCTCGCCCGGCTCGGACGGCGGGCCGAGGGTCCAGCCCTTGGCGGACCAGGCGTCGGCGCCCAGGGAGACCAGCCGGAGTCCGTCCGGCCCCCGG
This sequence comes from Streptomyces sp. NPDC104202, assembly GCF_055584185.1. Classification (NCBI taxonomy): domain Bacteria; kingdom Bacillati; phylum Actinomycetota; class Actinomycetes; order Kitasatosporales; family Streptomycetaceae; genus Streptomyces; species Streptomyces sp. NPDC104202. Next base: position 188,221 of record NZ_JBVJMN010000002.1, read on the forward strand.
CCGGCCGGGAAGAGGCGCGACACGGGAGCGTCGATGCGGGTCCGGCCGACGACCGTGCCGTCGGCGGCCCGGGCGGACATCTCGTACGCCGTCGCCGAGAGGCACGTCATCGGCACGTCCCCGCCCTCCGCGGAGTCCGGTCCGGCGACGGCGGTCAGCAGCCGGGCTTCGCCGTACGGATGCCCGGCCCATTCGACGATCCGGAGACCGTCCGCCCCCCGGACGGCGCGCGTGCCCGTCGTGGACGCCCACAGCACGCAGTCGGTGGCCACGTGCACCGTGTCCCGGTCGAGGGCGAGAGCCTGGACGTCCGTGCCGCGCAGGGAGCGGTGCAGCTTCCGCTCGACGGTCAGGGTGTCGGCGGACGGGCCACCGAGGTCCCAGACGGTGAGGCGGGCTCGGCGGCTCCAGTTGCTCCACCGGTGCACACGGATCGCGGCCACCCTGATCCGGCCGTCGTGACAGGCCAGGGCCAGCCGGTCCCCGTCGAAGGGGCGCCACAGGTGCACCGAGCGGCGAGCGGCCCGCAGGGAGAGCGGCCGGGCGTCCCCCGAAGCGGCCCTCAGGACGACCCGGCCGCGCAGGTCCGACACGGCGATCAGGGGCTCGCCGTCGAGCTCGGTCACCGCGCAGTCCACCGCGCGGCGCGGCGCGGGCACCGCGCCGATCAGGTCCCGGGTCTCCACGTCCCACACCCAGATCCGGTCGTCGGTCGCGAGGGCGACCCAGGGCCGGGTGGCGCAGCCTCGGACGGAGGTGATCCGGCCGAGGGCGGAGGGGAGTTCGGCGAGGAGTTCACCACCCTCGGTGTCCCAGGCCCGTACGGCTCCCCCGCGCTCGGCGACCACGAGAGCGGGACGGCCGTGCAGGGACACGACGGCGGCGCCGCGCACGCCTCCGCGGAAGGTGCCGAGGGTGGTGTACGGCACCGGCGTCACCCGCGCCCACTCGGTGTCCCAGCGCAGCCGGGGGTGGCGGAGCCGGATCGCCTCGGCGAGCTCGCCGGCGCCGGTCTGGAAGGCGGACAGGCGCAGCTGGGCGGCGCGGGTTGCGGGGTCGGTGGGGGCGTGCAGCAGGGCGGCGCAGTGCCCGACGGCGCGGGCGGCGGCGCGGGCGGGTTCCGTGCCGGCGCGGTTCAGGACCCGCTGGAGCGCGGAGACGGGTGCGGTGAGCAGGTGGCCGGGGTCGAGGGCGAGGACGTCCAGCAGCTCCGTGCCCTCGGCGTGTGCGGCGAGGTGGCGGCGGACGTAGGGGGGCGCGGCGGTCCAGTCGGGGCCGTCCGGGCCTGTCGGGACCAGTCCGGCGAGGGCGTGGGCGACGCGGCCGCGGGCGCCGGGGTCGAGGGTGGCGCGAAGGGCGTCGGCGTACGCCTGGTGGTAGAGGCGGTAGACCGAGCGTCCGTCGGCGTCGAGCTCCTCGACGAGGTGTTCGCCGACGGCCCCGAGCAGCCAGGCGATGTCCTCCCAGCCGAAGCCGGGGACCGCGGGGGCGGCTTGGTCGGGGGCCGCTCCGGCACGGGCCGGTTCGTCGCGCGCCGTTTCGTCGCGGACTGCTCCGTCGCCGGCGGCTTCCTCGCCGGCGGCGCAGGCTCCCGCGATCGTGCGCCAGACGTGGTCCGGGGGGAGGCCGGGGCCCTCGGCGAGGGCGAGGGCGGCGAGGAGGGCGAGGCCGCGGGCGTGGTCGGGGCCGAGCTGGTGGCGCAGGACGCGGAGGAAAGTGTGCCCGGGGGTCTCGCCGAACTCGGGGACGTGGGCGCGCCAGTCGGGACGGGAGGTGTCGACGGCGCGGGCGGCGCGGCCGAGGTGGCGGGCGGCGACGCGGGCCGAGAGGAAGCTGCCGCGGGCGCGGTCGGCGATCTCGCGGGCGACGGTCTCGGCGGCGGTGTCGTCGTACGGTCCTCGGCTGCCGGGTCCGTCGGGGGCCTGGAGGAGGCGGCGGGCGTAGTGGGCGACGTCCCGGGAACTGTCCTCCCTGGCGGTGTCCAGGTCGAGGACGGCGGTCTCGCCGGCGAAGGCGTCGACGACGTGCGGGCGGGCGCCGACGAGGAGCCGGACGCAGGGGAGGCGGAGGAGCGGGCGCAGCAGCTCGGCGGCGATCCGGCGGGCCTCGGTGTCGTCTCCGCCGGCCTCGCCGGCCTCGTCGAGGGCGTCGACGATCAGGTGGAGCGGGTCCCTGCGGCCGGCGAGGGCGGCGAGGAGGGCCTGCGGGGTGGCGGCGTCGGTCCCGGCGGCGTCGGCGACGGCGGCGACCAGGTCCTCCAGGAAGCGGTGCCGGGCGTGGACGGCGGTGGGGGCGGGGGCGGCCGCCGTGCGTCCGCCGGAGCGGAGGAGCAGTTTGCCGAGCAGCGCGGACTTGCCGACGCCGGGGCCGCCGGTGACGATCAGGCCGCGGTGCCCGGCGGGGTCGCCGTGGGCCAGCCAGCGGCCGACGCGGTCGAGTTCGGCGGTGCGGCCGACGAAGTACGAGCCGCCGCGGCCGGGCGCGGCGTGCTCGAAGCCCTGCCCGCGCGGGGCGAAGTGGTTCTCCAGGTCGGCGCGGCGGCGCAGGCCCTCGGGGCCGGAGCGGCCGAGCCGCGCGGCGAGTTCGGCGACGTCGCCCTCGTCGTAGCGGGCCTCGGGGTGGTAGCCGGTGTTCTCGAAGGAGAAGAAGGCGTAGCCCTCGGACTCGACGTGGGCGCGGGCGGTCTGCCGGACGCCGGCGCTCCGGTAGACGTCGTTGACGGTGTCGACGACCTGCTCGACGGAGAGGTAGCGCTGCTTGAGGGAGACGGAGAGGCGGGCGAGGGCCGTCTCGAGCGCGGCGGCGAAGACCATCGGGGAGGCGGGTTCACCGGCGCGGGCGACGGCGATCACGGCGAAGTCGGTGAGCCTGCGGCCGGTGTCCTCGCCCGCGGCGCGGTCGGTGTCCGCGGCGCCGCGGCGCAGGGCGGCGCCGAGCTGTTCTGCGGCGGCGGCCGCGTCGGCGCCGCCCTGTCCGGCCCCGCAGGTGTCGATGACGAGGAGGACGCGTTGGGCGCCGGATTCGAGGACATAGCGGGTGAGGTCCTCGGCGGCGAGCGCGGTCCCGGCGAGCCGGTCGGGACGGCTGTCGGCGCAGAGCAGGTAGTGGCGGCCGGCGCCGTGGACGCCGTGCCCCGTCCAGTAGACGACGACGGCGCTGCCGGAGCCGTCGGTGCGGTAGGCCCAGTCGAGGATGCGGTCGCGGGTGCCGGCGAGTCCCTCGTCGGTGATCCGCTCGTCGACCCGGTAGCCGAGTCCGCCGAAGAGCCGGACCGCCGCGCGTAACTCCTCGGGCATCAGGGGAAGTTCCGCGGCGTGCCGGTAGCTGCCGGTGCCGACGACGACGAGTCTGCGGTCGATGCCCGCCGTCTCCCGCGTCGCCCCGTGCGCCCCGCCCGCCCCGTCCACGGGCCTGTTATACCCGACGGGACCGTCAGGGGCGCAGGGCCCGGAGCAGGAGGTCGGCGAGGTGGCCGGCGACCTGCTCGGGGGTGAGGGGCCCGTCGGGGCGGTACCAGGTGGAGAGGTGGTGCACGGAGCCGAAGTGGTAGTCGACGACCAGGTCGGCGGGGGTCGCGGAGGAGAAGACCCCGGACCGCTGCCCCTCCTCGACGAGCGCCCGGAAGCGCTCGTGGTAGCGGCGGCGCTCGGAGCGGACCTGCTTGTGCTTCTCCGGGCTGAGGTGGTGCATGGAGCGGAAGAAGATGGCCGCGTCGTCGAGGTTCTCGATGGTGGTCACGACGACGTCGGCGGCGGCGTCGCGCAGCCGGTCCTCGACGGGGGCGTCGGCGTCCGCGTAGGCGTCGAGCCGCTCCTGCTGGAGGCGGAGGACCCGGGCGTAGACCTCCTGGAGGAGGTCCTCCTTGGAGCCGAAGTAGTGGTAGAGGGCGCCCTTGGTGACCCCGGCGGCCTCGACGATCTCCTGGACGGAGGTGCGGTCGTAGCCCTGTTCCGCGAAGAGCCGGGTGGCGGCGGCGAGGAGCCTCTGGGGGACGGGCGCGCCGCTCCCGTCCGTCGTCCTGGCCATGCGCCGCCGCCTTCCTTCGTGATCGTTTCCGATCGTCCGTGATCGTCCTGGGGTGGGGGAACGCCGTTCCCGTCCGTAGATCTTCCCATCCGCCGGGGCTACTCCTCGCGGGTGCCCGCCTCCCACGCCTGCTGCACGTGGTTCATGGTGCCCAGCCAGCGCTCCGGGTCGGTCGCGCGGTTGCGGTAGTAGCCGGCCACCTCGGGGTGGGGCAGGACGAGGAAGCGGTCGGCGGCGATGGCGTCGATCAGGGCGTCGGCGACGTCCTCGGGCTCGATGGCGGTGGGGGCGAGGACGAGCTCGCCGGCCGTGCCCGCGGCGGTGAGCATGTCCGTGCGGACGCCCTGCGGACAGATCGCGTGGACCCGCAGACCGCGGTGGCGGTAGGTCAGGGAGAGCCATTCGGCGAAGGCGTACGCGCCGTGCTTGGAGACGCTGTACGGCGCCGCGCCGATCATGGTGAGCAGGCCGGCGGCGGAGACGGTGGAGACGAACCGGCCTGCGCCGCGCTCCAGCCACTCCGGGAGGAGGGCGCGGGCGGCGCGGACGTGGGCCATGACGTTGACGTCCCAGGCGGCGGCCCAGACGTCCTCGTCGGCGAAGGCGTCGCCGGGCGAGGAGAGCCCGGCGTTGGCGCACCACACGTCGACGGTGCCGCCGAGGGCGTCCCGGGCCTCGTCGACGACGGCGGAGGCGTCGCCGGGGACGGCGACGGCGCCGATCTCCTCGGCGACGGCCTTGGCGCGGTCGGCGTCGAGGTCGTTGACGACGACGCGGGCACCCTCGGCGGCGAAGCGGCGGGCCAGGGCGGCGCCGATGCCGCCGCCGGCCCCGGTGACGACGACGCCGGAGCCCCGGAGCCCGTCCGCGCCGCCGGCGCCCTCGCCCGTGCTCGTGTCCGTGCTCGTGCCCGCGTTCATGGACCCACCCTTCGGCTGTGACGACCGGGGCAGACTAACCGGTCGGTATGGAGGAGCGGAAGACCCGTTCCGCACGCCTCGTTCCCCGCGGCGGTCAGGAGCGCTAGCGTGCGTGCCCATGTCACCCCGAGGAGGTTCCATGCGCCTGTCCCGTCGGAGTCTGCTGGCCGCCGGAGGCGCCCTCGGGGCGGTGGCGGCCACAGCGCCCACCGCCTCGGCGGCCCCGCCGGGACGGGGACACGGCCGGGTGAGGACCGGCTTCGAACGCCTGGCGGCCGACGGATACGCCCTGCTGGCCGGCGAACGGGTCGGCATCGTCACCAACCCGACCGGGATCACCGCCGACGCGCGGCACGTCGTGGACGTGATGCACGCCGACGACCGCGTCGACCTGGCCGCCGTGTTCGGCCCCGAGCACGGCTTCCGGGGCACCGCGCAGGCGGGCGGCTCGGAGGGGCGCCACGACGACCCGGCGACCGGACTGCCCGTCTACGACACGTACCTCAAGAGCGGGCAGGCGCTGGCGGACGTCTTCACCGCCTCCGGGGTGGACACCGTCGTCTTCGACATCCAGGACGCCGGCGCGCGGTTCTACACGTACATCTGGACGCTGTACGACTGCATGGCGGCCGCCGCGCTCGCCGGGAAGCGGTTCGTGGTCCTGGACCGGCCCAACCCGGTCACCGGCCGCGCGGCCCTCGGCCCCGTCCTGGACCGGGCGTTCGCCACCTTCGTGGGGCGCGAGCCGATCGCGCAGGCCCACGGCATGACGGTGGCCGAGCTGGCGCTGCTGTTCGACGGCGAGTTCCTGGCCGGCCCCCTGGAGCTGGAGACCGTCCGCATGACGGGGTGGCGGCGCTCCGACTTCTTCGACGCGACGGGACTGCCCTGGGTGCCGCCCAGCCCGAACATGCCGACGCCGGAGACCGCGCTCGTCTACTCCGGCACCTGCCTCTTCGAGGGGACGAACCTGTCCGAGGGCCGGGGCACCACCAGGCCCTTCGAACTCCTGGGCGCGGAGGGGATCGACCGCCGGTGGGCGGAGGCGGCGAACGCCCTCGGCCTGCCGGGCGTCCGGTTCCGCGAGGCGTACTTCGCCCCCACCTTCTCCAAGTTCCAGGGGAAGACCGTGGGCGGGGTCCAGCTGCACGTCCACGACCGGGAGTCCTTCGACCCGGTTCGGACCGGCATCGGCCTCCTGGTGACCGCCCGGAGCTCCTGGTCCGGCTTCGCCTGGCGCCCGGACAACTGGATCGACAAGCTGACCGGCTCGACCCGGGTGCGGACCCTGGTCGACGCCGGCGCGGACGTCGACGAGGTCGTCGGGGCGTGGCAGACGGACCTGGCGGCCTTCCGGGCGGTGCGCGCCACGTACCTGCTCTACCGCTGAGGGGACCCGGACGGACCGGCCGGGGGTGGGGTTGACCCCCGGCCGGCAGGGGTGCGGGCAGGCTGTCCCCACCGGATCACGCCGACCACGCTGGTCCCATGAACCTCTCGTTACGCCCCCGTTCCCGCCGTCTGCCGCTCGTCGGACTCCTCGTCGCCGCCTGCCTGGGCACCCTCGCGCCCGCCGCGGACGCCGCCGGAGACCCGGCCGGATCCCCCGGCCCCGTGCGCGAACTGGCCCGCTCCGCGCACCCCCTGACGGACCTGCGGCCGCTCGACCGGATGATCGGTTCGGCCGCGGTCGTCGGCGTCGGCGAGGCCACGCACAGCTCGGCCGAGTTCTTCACGGCCAAGCACCGGATCTTCGAACACCTCGTGGAGCGGCGGGGGTTCAGGACCTTCGCGCTGGAGGCCAACTGGTCCACGGGGCTGCTCGTCGACGAATGGGTCCGCACCGGGCGGGGTGACATCCGGGCGATCATGCGGGACGAGTTCCAGGAGTCGTACCGTCTCTGGAACACCGAGGAGTACCTCGACCTCTTCCGGTGGATGCGCCGGCACAACCGGCTCCACCCCGACCACCAGGTCCGCTTCATGGGCAACGACCTCGGCTACGCGGGCCCGAACCTCTTCGACGCCGTCACCTCCTACGTGGCCCGTGCCCACCCGGACCTGCTCCCCCGCTTCCGGGAGCTGTACCGCGACGCGCGGCCCACCGGCACCGTCGAGTCCTGGATGAAGGGGTACATGGAACGGCCGCGGGAGCGGCGGCAGCGGATGGCCGCCGACGCCGGACGGGCGCTGGCCCTCCTGGAGGGCCGGCGTCCGTCCGGCGGGCCCGCGGCGCGCGAGGCCCACGCCTGGGCGGTGCAGCACGCGCGGGCCGTCGCCCAGGTCGCCACCGAGTACGCCCACGACCTGACGAGCGAGGCCGGCGTCGCCGCGGCGATGCTGTACCGCGACCGGGTCATGGCGGAGAACACCGTGTGGTGGCAGCGGCGGACCGGCGACCGGATCGTCCTCTCGGCGCACAACGGGCACGTCGGCTACGTCACCACGGACCCGCAGCACTACCCGAGGCTCCAGGGCGCCTTCCTGCGGGACGCGCTCGGCCCGCGGTACGTGAGCGTCGGCGCCTCCTTCGGGCAGGGCTCCTTCCGCGCGCACGACACCACGGCACCGGGCGAGCCGCTCCGGGTCTTCACCGTGCCCCCGCTCGGTCCGGGCAGCGCCGCCGACACCCTGGACCGGGTCTCCCCCGGCGCCTTCTACCTGGACCTGCGGCGGGCGGGCCCGACGGCGCGCGACTGGCTCGGCGCCGCGTGGCCGGCCCGGAACATCGGGACCGCGTACCCCTGGCCGGGCGACACCGTCCCCGTCCGGCTGTCCGCCTCGTACGACCTGCTGATCCACTTCCCCGAGGTGTCGGCGGCGCGCCTGCGCTGACCGGCCGCCCCGCGTCTGGACGGGGCCGCGCGCGGGCATGCTCGCCCTGGAGCCGCCGCCCGCGCACGCGCGCGCCCCACGGCATGGCGGCCCACCTCGACGTGGAGGGGCGGTCGTGCCGTGACCGGGATGAGTGTGGAGCCGTACCGGGAGATCACCTTCGACAAGGACGGCGACGGTCCTCCGGGCCAGGCCGCCACACTCGCCTCGCTCGCCCGGCAGGGGGTCACCGACCTGGTGGTGCTCGCGCACGGGTGGAACAGTTCGCCGTCCGGCGCCACCCGTCTCTGCTCGGACTTCTTCGCCCCCTTCCCCGGCCTCTTCGCCCCCGGCGTCGAGGCCGGGTACGCGGGGCTCGTCTGGCCCTCCATGATGTTCACCGGCGAGCCGGTGCCGGACTACCGGGCGCTGGTGACGGTCCTGCCGGAGAAGGAGCCGCTCCTCGGGCGGATCACCGACCTGCTGGCCTCCGCGCCGGCCGACGAGCGGGCGTTCGCCGCGTTCGGCGCGCTCCTGCGCGCGCTCGTGGACCTCCCCGACGAGGAAGCCCGGAGCGCGGCCGGACCGCCGGAGCGGGTACCGGAGTTCCTGCTCGCGGACCCCGTGGAGGTGTGCGCCCTGTTCACGGCGGCGCTGGAGGACGCGGACGGCCCCGGGGACGCGGACGACTGCCCCGGGGGCGGGCCGGGCTTCGGGGAGGGGCTGTCGCGGTACTGGAAGGGCGGCCGCGAGGCGCTGCGCCAGGCCACGTACTACGTGATGAAGAAGCGGGCGGGCCTGGTGGGCGAGCACGGGCTCGGGCCGCTGCTCGGCGAGGTGGCCCGGTCCGCCCCCGGCCTCCGGGTCCACCTGGTGGGGCACAGCATGGGCGCCCGGCTCGTCGCGTACGCGCTGCGGGGGCTGCCCGCGGGGGCCCGGCCGGTGGCCTCGGTGACCCTGCTCCAGGGCGCCTTCTCGCACTACGCCTTCGCGGCCCGGCTCCCGCACGACGCCGGGCGTTCCGGCTCGCTGCGGGACGCGCAGCGGCTCGTGCGCGGTCCGGTGGTGGCCTCGTACTCGCGGCACGACAGGGCGCTGGGGGTGATGTATCCGCTGGCGTCCCGGCTCGCGGGCGACTCCGCCTCGCTCAGCGGGGTGCCGGCCGGTCTGCTGGGCGCCGGCGACCCCCGGTGGGGGGCGATCGGGCACGACGGCGTCCGCGCGGTCCCCGGCACGGTGGAACGGACCCTGGAGGAGGCGCTGCGCGCGGGCGTGCCCGCGGCGGGGTGCGTGAACGTCGACTCGTCGGCCGTGGTCGGTTCGCACAGTGACATACTCCGGCCCGAGCTGGCCCGGCTCGTGGTGGCGGCCGCCCGCCCGGGGCGGCCGCGTGACCTGGGATTCTCCGGGTCCTGAGCGCTCCGGACCCGCCGGTTCCGCTGCCGGCGGGCGGTCCCACCCGTCCCGTTGATGGCTCCCATCGCGATATCGATGGAACATCGGGGGCCGCTCGTTCGTCCCTCTGATATCGCGGAAGGACCAGCGGCGGAGGTGGCGAGAGATGGCCGGTTTCCGGAGTCTCGCGAGACAGGTGCGCGATCCGGGGTGCGACACGGCGCTGCGCAGGTACTCCCTGCGCAAGTGCCTGGAGCGGTTCGCACCGTACGGGCACCGGGCGACCTGGGACCATCTGTGCAACAGGCACAGATTCGGGCCCGAGGACCGGGAGCTCGACCCGGGGCGGCTGGTGGCCGCCCTGGACGAACTGGAGGAGGCGCGGGCCGTGTGGCTCGCGTACGAGGAGGAGTTCGCCGCCCGACGGCGGCGCGAGAAGCACGAGGGGCTGCGCGGCCTCGGCGCCCTCGACGACTGGCACCGGCGGGTCTGGGGCGGCAACGGCGTCGTCCGGTGCGGCGATCCCGCCGTGCACCCGTCGGACCCCCTGCCCGACGTGCTGCGGCGGCTGATCAGCGCCCTGGAGAGCGGCCCGGGCGACGGCTGTCCGGTGTGCGCGGGGCCGCGCATCGAGTGGGCGGGCCCCGGCGACGCGTACGAGCCGTGGCTCGGGCCGGTCTGCGGGGACTGCGGCGTGGGCGTCCCGCGCGCGGTGCTCACCTCCGGCGCGCTGGCCAGGGCCCGCGGGGTCCGCGGCCGTCCGCTGGCCTCGGCTGCGTGAGACGGGCGTCCCCCGCGCTGCTCCAGGTGTGCCTCAACGGGTCACGGGGTCCGGGGGACTCGGCGGCGGTGCCGATGTCGCCGCACTCCCTCGCGGCGTCCGCCGCGGCGGCGGTGGCGGCGGGAGCCCGGGAGATACGCGTCCATCCCCGCACGCCCTGCGGTCGTCCCTCGCTCTCGCCCGGGGTGCTCGGGCCCGTCCTGGCCGCGCTCGACGCGGCGGTCGGAGCCGGAAGGGCGGGCGGTGGGCCGGGGGCGCGGGCGCCGGTGCGGATCACGACGGCGGTGTCCGCCGAGCCCGACGCGGAACGCCGAGTGGACCGGGTACGGTCCTGGGCCGTCCTGCCGGGTCTCGTCTCGGTCGACTGGCACGAGCCGGGCGCGGAGGCGGTGGCGGCGGCGCTCCTGGCGCGCGGGGTCCCGGTCGAGGCCGCCCTGTGGTCCGGCACGGACGGTCCGGCCCGCTTCGCCCGCTCTCCGCCGGCGCCCCGGGTGGCCCGGCTCCTGGCCCGGGCCGAGGCCCCGGCGGCGGACGGGGCCGAGGCCCTGGCCTCCGCGCTGCTCGCGGCGATCGCGTGCCCGGCGGACCGTCCGCTCCTGCTCCACGGCGTGGACGGCGGCGCGTGGCCGGTGCTGCGGCCGGCCGGCCGCCTTGGGCTCGCGGGCCGGATCGGCCTGGAGGACACCCTCACGCTCCCGGACGGCACCCGGGCCCGCTCGAACGCGGAGCTGGTGGCGGCGGCCGTGACCCTCCGGGGGACGTCGATCAGGGCGGGCGACGTGAGCCCGGGATGACCGTCACGACACTCCTCAGGGGGTGTCGTCCTGGGCCGGGCGGCGCACCGGGAGGAGGCGGGAGCCGGCCATGTGCTCGCCGATGACGTCGTCGGGATTGGAGAGGACGCAGGTCTCCAGGGAGAGGCAGCCGCAGCCGATGCAGTCCGTCAGGTGGTCGCGGAGCCGGGCGAGCCGGGTGATGCGTTCGTCGAGTTCCGCGCGCCAGGCCGCCGAGAGCCGGGCCCAGTCCTCGTTCGTGGGCGTGCGCTCCTCGGGGAGCTGGGCGAGGGCCTGCCGGATGGTGGCGAGGGGGATGCCGACCCGCTGCGCGGCACGGACGAAGGCGACCCGGCGGAGGGTGTCGCGGCCGTAGCGGCGCTGGTTGCCGGGGGTGCGGCGGCTGCTGATGAGCCCCTTGGCCTCGTAGAAGTGCAGGGCCGAGACGGCGGCCCCGCTGCGGGCGGAGAGCTGGCCGACGGTGAGCTCGTGGATCTTCTCTGGAATCTGCGGCACCCGCCGAACCCTACTGTCCGTTGACAGGACCCCCCTCACCCCACATGCTGAGCAAGCGCTTGGATACCGACCGTTGGGTATGCCGTACCAGAGAGGGACACCACCATGGCCGAGCCGAGGATCTTCACCTCCGCCGAGGAACTGCGCGCGGGGGTCGGCGAGCAGCTGGGGCACAGCGACTGGCTGGAGGTCGACCAGAAGCGGATCGACCTCTTCGCCGAGGCGACCGGGGACCACCAGTGGATCCACGTGGACCCCGAGCGCGCCGCCACGGGGCCGTTCGGCACCACCATCGCCCACGGCTATCTGACGCTCTCGCTGCTGCCGCTCTTCGTGCCCCAGGTGTTGTCGGTCCAGGGCATGAGGATGGGCATCAACTACGGCACGGAGAAGGTCCGCTTCCCCGCCCCCGTGCCGGTCGGCTCGCGGCTGCGCGCGACGGCCGTCCTGACGAAGGTCGAGGAGGCGGGTGGCGGCGTGCAGGTGACGGCGGCCGTGACCGTGGAGCGCGAGGGCTCCGACAAGCCGGTCTGCGTCGCCGAGTCGGTCTCCCGCTACTACTTCTGAGCGCCGACCATCCGGAGCACGAGGTCGGCGTAGAGCGCGCCGACCTCGTCGGGCGTCCTGCGGCCCTGCACGTTGAACCAGCGCGAGACGTCGATGCAGAGGGACAGCACGGCGACCGTCGTGCCGGGCACGTCGATGGCGTCGAACTCGCCCGCCGCCACGCCCTCCTCGATGATCCCGCGCACCGCGGCGTCGGAGAGCCGGCGCAGCTCGACGATCTCGGCCCGGTGCTCGGGGCCGAGCGCGTCCAGCTCGTACTGGACGACCCGCGCCGTGGTGTGGCGCTCGGCGTGCCAGCGGACGAAGGAGCGCACGGCGTCGGCGAGGCGCTCGGCGGCCGTGCCCTCCCCGGCGGCCGCGGCCCGGAGGATCTCCAGGGCCTTGTCGTGGCCGATGCGGCTGATCCGGTGGAGCAGCTCTTCCTTGGTCTTGTAGTGGATGTAGAGCGCGGCCGGGCTCATGCCGGCGCGGCCGGCGATGTCCCGGGTGGTGGTGGCGTGGTAGCCGCGCTCGGCGAACGCCTCCACGGCGGCCACCAGCAGCCGCCGGGCCGCCTCGGGCGTGACCTCGCCCCAGGGCACGTCCTCGCCCCCGGGCGTCTCCTCCGCCGCGCTCATCCCACACTCCTTCTCGGACCCCGTCAGGACGAACACCATACAACGAGGGTGAGCAAGCGCTTAGAGCTTCTGGAAGGGGTCGTGCTCGGCGAGGAGCTTCTCCAGCCGCGCCTGGTCGACCCGGCTGACGATCTGACCGGCCTCCTGGCGGTCGCGGACGACCTTGGCGAGGGTGAAGGCGGAGGTCGTGAGGTAGAGGACGGAGACGGCGAGGAAGGCGCGGACCCAGGCGCTGGCGTCGAGCTGGTAGATCCCGATGCCGACGGCCGCGATCGCGATCCCGAAGGAGATGACCGCCTGCAGGTAGTAGGCGGCGGTGTTCTGCTGCTTGACCGGTGTGTCGCTCATGGGAAGAGCATCGGGCGGACGTGGCCCGTGCCACATCCGCCCGCGTACTCATTCCGCGTACTCATTCCGCGTGCTTCCGCGCCCCCGGATGCCGGGGCCACGGCCGGGGCGCGACCCGGCCCTCCGGGGACTCAGAAGGCCGAGACCCCCGTCAGCGCCCGCCCGATGATGAGCTTCTGGATCTGGCTCGTGCCTTCGTAGAGGGTCATCACGCGGGCGTCGCGCAGCAGCTTCCCCACGGGGTACTCGTCGATGTAGCCGTAGCCGCCGAAGACCTGGAGGGCGTTGTTGGCGGCGCGGACGGCGGCCTCGGAGGCGTAGAGCTTGGCCTGGGAGGCGGCGGTGGCGAAGTCCCGGCCGCGGTCGATCAGGTCGGCGACCCGCCAGGTCAGGAGCCGGGCAGCGTCGACGTCCACGGCGATGTCGCTGATCAGCTCCTGCACGAGCTGGTACGAGGCGATGGACCTGCCGAACTGCTCGCGCTCCCCGGCGTAGCGCACGGCGGCGTCGAGCGCGGCCTGCGCGATGCCGACGCATCCCGCGGCGACCGACATCCGCCCCTTGGCCAGGGCGGACATGGCGACGGCGAAGCCCTTGCCCTCGGGGCCGAGCATCGCGGCGGCGGGGACGCGGACGTCCTCCAGCACCAGTTCGGCGGTCGCCTGGCCGCGCAGTCCGAGCTTGCCGTGGATCTCGCGGCGGGTGAGGCCGGGGGTGTCGGTGGGGACGAGGAAGGCGGAGACGCCCTTGTGGCCGGGGGTGTCGTTCGTCCGCGCGAAGAGCAGCACGACGTCGGCCCAGGTGCCGTTGGTGATGAACATCTTGCTGCCGCTGACCACGTAGTCGCCGGTGGCGGCGTCGCGGACGGCCCGGGTGGCCAGGTTCCCGGCGTCGGAGCCGGTGCCCGGCTCGGTGAGGCCGAAGCAGCCGAGCGCCTCGCCGGCTGCGAGCCGGGGCAGCCAGGCCCGCTTCTGCTCCTCGCTCCCCCAGGAGGCGATCGTCTTGGCGACCAGACCGAGCGAGACGGAGACGATGCCGCGCACGGAGGAGTCGCCGCGCCCCAGTTCCTCGGTGACGAGGCAGTAGGCGAGGTGGTCGCCGCCGGAGCCGCCGTACTCCTCGGGGATCGTCAGTCCGAGGAAGCCGACGGAGCCGAGCTTCTTCACGATCGCGCGGTCGACCTCCTCGGCGCGGTCCCAGGCGACGACGTGCGGGGCGACCTCCCGCGCGACGAAGTCCTCGGCGAGCCGCCGTACGGCCTCCTGCTCCTCGCTCAGCGCCAGATCCACCGTGCACCACCTCGCCGATCCCGTTAATTACCACTGCTAGTTTTTGAGCGCACGCCTACTATGTGCGCCATGGCCCGACCGCGCAAGCCCCTGCTCAGCCGAGACCTCATCGTCGAGACGGCGGGAGCGCTGATCGACGCGGAGGGCCTCGCGGCCCTGTCGACGCGCAGGCTGGCCGCCGAACTCGGGGTCAGCGGCCCCTCGCTGTACAACCACTTCCGGACCAAGGACGAGATCCTCGACGCGGTGGCGGACGCGGTCAGCGCGAAGATCGACCTGTCGATGTTCGCGGAGGACGACGCACGGGACTGGCGCACCGCACTGCACGACTGGGCGGGCTCCTACCGGGCCGCCCTCGCCGACCACCCCCACATCGTCCCCGTGCTCGCCCAGGGCCCCGGCCGCCGCCCGGCCGGCCTCCGCGTCGCCGACGCCGTCTTCGGCGCGATGGTCCGCGCGGGATGGCCCCCGGCGCAGGCCACCTCCATCGGCGCGCTGATGCGCTACTTCGTCACCGGCTCCGCCCTCGGCTCGTTCGCCCGCGGCTTCGTCGACGACGAGACGGCCTACGACCCCGCCGACTACCCCCACCTGGGCCGCGCCCACCTCCTCGCCGAGCACCGCCAGAAGGTCGACGAGGGCGCCTTCGAGACCGGCCTGCGGGCCCTCCTCGACGGACTGGCGCTCCAGTACGCGTCCCTCCCGGCCCGCCGGACGACGGCGCCGTAGGAACGGCGCGGCCCCTTCCGTGCGGGTGGGGGAACCGGCACCGTTCGGCGCTCGCCGAACGGTCGGTGCGGCAGGCTGGAGGCATGGCAGCCAGTGACCTCGCCGCGCTCGCGGCGCTCTTCGCGGACGAGAGCCGCGCCGCATTCCTGCTCGCCCTGCTCGACGGCCGGGCCTGGACGGCGGGCGAACTCGCCCGGCACGCGGGCGTGGCGCCGTCCACCGCGAGCGGGCACCTGGGAAAGCTGGTCGCGGGCGGGGTCCTCGCGGAGGAACGCCAGGGCCGGCACCGGTACGTCCGGCTCGCCGACCCCGGGATCGCGCACCTCGTCGAGGACCTGGCCGCCCGCTCCGAGCCGGTCGTGCCCACGCGGCCCCGCTCGCTGCGGGAGGCGAGCGCCGGCGAGGCGATGGCCCGCGGCCGGACCTGCTACGACCACCTCGCCGGGCGGCTCGGCATCACGGTCACCGAGGCGCTCACCGCGCGGGGACTGCTCCGCCAGGACACCGGCTTCGCCCTCACGGACCGCGGCCTGGCCTGGTTCGGGGAGCGGGGCATCGCCCTGGCGCGCACGGGACGGCGTCCCATGGCGCGCGGCTGCCTCGACCTGACCGAACGACGGCCCCATCTCGCCGGGGCCGCGGGCGCCGCCCTGTGCCGCCACGCGCTCGACGCCGGCTGGTGCGTCCGGATCGGCTCCGGGCGGGCCGTGAAGGTGACGCCGGAGGGCGAGTCCGCCCTGCGCGCCGCCCTCGGCATCGCCCCGGCGGCGCTGCGCTGAGGCGCCCGGAGCGCGGCGGGCGGCGCCCGGAGCGGCTCCCGCTCCCACCCCTCGATATTGCGGTGAAGGCCGAAGGGTCCACGGCCTACGGTCGAGCCATGCAGAAGCAATCCTCGCGGCTCGCCCTCGGCGCCGCCGGCGTCACCGTCGTCCTGTGGGCCTCCGCCTTCGTCTCGATCCGCAGTGCCGGGGCGGCCTACTCCCCCGGCGCGCTCGCGCTCGGCCGGCTGCTGGCCGGTTCCCTGGTCCTCGGGGCGGTGCTGCTCGTCCGGCGGGAGGGGCTGCCGTCGCGGGCGGCGTGGCCGGGGATCGTGACCTCGGGCCTGCTGTGGTTCGGGGTGTACATGGTGGTGCTCAACTGGGGCGAGCAGGAGGTCGACGCGGGGACGGCGGCGATGGTGGTGAACATCGGGCCGATCCTGATCGCCCTGCTCGGCGCGCGGTTCCTGAAGGAGTCGCTGCCGCCCCGGCTGCTCGCCGGCATGGCCGTCTCCTTCGCGGGCGCGGTGGCCGTGGGCCTGTCGATGTCCGCCGGCTCCTCCGGCGGCCACGCCTCGGTGCTCGGCGTGCTGCTCTGTCTGCTGGCGGCGGGGGCGTACGCGGGCGGGGTCGTGGCGCAGAAGCCGGCGCTGGCGCACGGCAGCGCGCTCCAGGTGACGACGTTCGGGTGTCTGGTGGGCACGGCGGCCTGTCTGCCCTTCACCGGCCAGCTCGTCGAACAGGCGGGCCGGGCCCCGCTCTCGGCGACGCTGAACATGGTCTACCTCGGGGTGTTCCCGACCGCGCTCGCCTTCACGACCTGGGCGTACGCCCTGGCGCGGACGACCGCGGGCCGGATGGGCGCGACCACCTACGCCGTGCCCGCCCTCGTGGTGCTGCTCGCCTGGCTCCTCCTCGGCGAGCTGCCCGGCCTCCTCACGCTCGCCGGGGGTGCGCTGTGCCTCGCGGGCGTGGCGGTGTCCCGCTCGCGGTCGCGGTCCGCGGCAGGTGCCGGAACGGCCGAATCCACCTGACAGGCCATACCCAGGGTTCCGGTCAGTTCACGGGCGGCCCGGGGCGCCCGGGCGTCCGCGACCTGGAGGGGGGATGCCCGTCAAGCCCCACTTTCGGCCGGAGCGGCGACGGGAGGCGTTTGGCCGCCCCCCGGCCGGATAGTTTCGAGTCGGTCACGGGCGCGGGCCTGAACATGACGGTCCGCCACCTTCCGGCAAGCCGACGGGGGAGTCATGGCGATTCAGCAGCGGGCGGAGCGTACGAGACAGGAGATCCTCTCGTCGGCGGCCAGGATCTTCGACCGGCTGGGCTACGAGCGCGCGTCCCTCGCGCGGATCGCCGGCGAGGCCCGGGTGACCACCGGCGCCCTCGTCTTCCACTTCGCGACCAAGGCCGACCTCGCGACCGAGGTGCGCGGACGGGCCCGCGCGGTCACCCGGATCACCGTCGAGTCGGCCTGTCTGTCCACCGAGGGCGTGGGCGGGACGGCGATCGACAAACT
Source organism: Streptomyces sp. NPDC104202 (assembly GCF_055584185.1). Classification (NCBI taxonomy): domain Bacteria; kingdom Bacillati; phylum Actinomycetota; class Actinomycetes; order Kitasatosporales; family Streptomycetaceae; genus Streptomyces; species Streptomyces sp. NPDC104202. Next base: position 205,270 of record NZ_JBVJMN010000002.1, read on the forward strand.
GGTGATCACCACGCACGCGCTGATCCGGCTCTTCGAGACCGACCACATGGCGCGCGCCGGCGAACGACTCGCCCGCGAGCTCCAGTCGACCGGTCCCGTGCGGGACTGCCCCTGGCGGCGCGAGGTGGCCCGCCTCGCGCGGTTCGCGGCGGCGGAGGACGCGCTGCGGCCCGGCGTGGACGCGACCGCCGTCGCGGCGCTCATCGGGTACGTGATCACCGGTGTCGAGCTGGAGATGCGCTGCCCCAACGCCGCGCCCACCGAGGGCCCCTGGCCGCCGGAGCGGGGCGCGGCCGACCCGGAGGACCTGCCGCCCCGGAGCCCGGCGGAGGGCGTCGCGCCCGCGCGCCGGCCGGCGGAGAGCGGGGCGCTGTGGGGACCGGCCGAGGAACGCCTGGGGCGGATCTGGGAGTTGATCCTGCCGGGACTCCTCCACCCGGCGGGGCGGCCGCGCGAGGGCACGGCCGGGCGCGAGGAGCCGGGCGCGGCGCCCGGTCCGGGCGGCCACGTCCGGGCCGCCGGGCCGTCAGTCCCCGTCGCCGGCCTCAAGGAGTCGGCGGGCGAAGGCCGTCAATGACCGGCCGATGCGCTCGGCCGGCAGGCCGAGTTCGTGCCGCTGGAACTGGAAGAGTTCCGGCGACAGCGGGCTGAGGGCGATGTCGACGAGGGGGTCCGGGTCGCGGACCCCGTGGGCGACGAGCAGCGTGCGGACGTGCACGCGCCAGAAGCCGTAGGCCCCGGTCCGGAAGCGCGCGGGGCCGGTCTCCGCCCCCAGGGCCAGCGGGAGATGGCGCTCCAGCAGGTCGAGCATGGCGAGGTAGAAGGCGGCCAGCCGCTCCCCCGCGGGCGCGCCCGGACCGAGCGGCGGCGGCCCGTAGATCAGCTGCCCCTGGAGCCGGCGCTCGTGCTCGTCGAGCAGCGCCACGGCGACCGACGGCGGGTCGGGGAAGCTCCGGTAGAGCGTGGCGCGGCCCACGCCGGCGGCCTTGGCGATCCGGTCCATGGTGACCGTCCGCGGGTCCTGCTCCGCGAAGAGCCGCTCGGCCGCGGCCAGGATCTGGGCGCGGTTGCGCTCCGCGTCGGCCCGCCTGCGCGGGGCGACCGGCTGCTCGTCCACGGCCTGGAGATCTCCGAGGAGCCCGCCGACCCGGTGCACGGAGCCGGTCCCCCGTCCGCGCTGCTCTTCCTCGCTCATGGACCCGACCTTACTTCCCTCGGGGCTAAGTGGACACCTTGTCCGTTTGCCATGCCACGTGGCATGCTAAACGGACTCAGTGTCCACTTATCCGCTCGCCATCCCGCCCCAGGGAGATCCAGATGCACACCGCGCTTCTCGCCGCGGCCCTGCTGGTCGGCTGCCTCCTGGCCGTCCAGGCCTCGGTGAACCTCCAGCTCAACTCGGCCGTCGGCACCCCGTACGGCGCCTCGACCATCCAGCTCGGCGTCGCGACCGGCCTGCTCGTCGTCCTGGCCGTGGCCGCCGGAGCGCTCGGCGCGCTCGGCAAGCTCCCCGACGTGGAGCCCTGGCAGCTGCTCGGCGGACTGGCCAGTCCGCTCTACATCACCAGCGGCATCCTGCTCTTCCCACGGCTCGGCGCCCTCGCCGCCGTCGGGCTGTTCGTGACGGGGCAGATGTTCGCCTCGCTCGCGCTCGACCTCTTCGGCCTCCTCGGCCTGGAGCGGAAGGAGCTCAACGCCGGGATCGTCATCGGCGCCCTGGCCGTGCTCGCCGGCATCGTCGTGATCATCCGGGGCATGAAGGCGGCGGCCCCGCCCGGCGCCCCCAGGATGTCGAGCGCCGGCCGGGTCGGCTGGCTCGCCCTCGGCGTCCTCGCCGGCGGCGTCCTGCCGGTCCAGGGCGCGGTCAACGCCCAGCTGCGCGCCCAGCTCAAGGAGCCCATCACCGTCGCCGTGATCAGCTTCGCCGTCGCGACCTTCACCATCGCCGTCGTGCTGCTCGTGCTGTACGCGACCCGGCGCACCCCCAAGCCGAAGATCGCCCCGCTCAAGAAGATGCCCTGGTGGGGCTGGCTGGGAGGCGCCTGCGCCGCGGCCTACGTCACCGGCACCTTCCTGCTCATCCCCTCCATCGGCGCGGCCGTGACGATCGCGCTCACCGTGACCGGCCAGCAGCTCACCTCGGCGCTGATCGACCACAAGGGCCTCTTCAAGCTCCCCCAGCGCTCGCTGACCAAGCCGCGCGCGCTCGGCCTCGCCCTGCTGATCGCCGGCTCCCTGACCATCCAGCTCGTCTGACGACACGCCACGAGAGGTGCGGCATGAAACCCTCCTACACGGCCGGGCCGGACATCCACGTCCTGCCCTCCGCACTGCCCATACCGGGCCTCGGCGACCAGCCGGTCAACGCCTTCCTCGTGCGGTCCGGGCAGCCGCTCCTCGTGGACACCGGCATGCCCGTCGACCGCGAGGGGTTCCTCGACTCCCTCTGGTCCCTGATCGATCCGGCCGACCTGCGCTGGGTGGCCGTCACCCACGACGACCGCGACCACACCGGCACCCTGGCCCGGATCCTGGCCGAGGCCCCGCACGCGAAGGTCCTCGCGAACGCGATATCAGTGACGCGAATATCAGAAGAGTTCGACATTCCCGGGGACCGGGTAGTAACAGCGAACCCGGGAAGTCGGGTGAAAATCGGCGACCGCGAGCTGAGCTTTCACCGGCCGCCCACCTTCGATTCACCCGGCACCCTCGCCGTGTTCGACCATTCCGATGGAACGCTCTACAGCTCCGACAGCTTCGGCACCGTAGTCGAGGAGATCACCCAGGAATTCACCGACCTTTCCGAGGAGGAGTTCTTCCGCGGATTCGACGTCCTGAACCGGGCGATAGCCCCGTGGACCGCGCTGGTCGACGAGGCGAAGTTCGTCCGGCCCGTGCGCGAACTGGCCGCGCTGCGCCCGGCCCGCCTGCTGAGCGCCCACGGCCCGACCGTCCGCGAGGCCGCCGTGCCCCGGCTCCTCGACGCGATGGCCCGCATCCCGTCCCTGCCCGCCTGGCTGCCCGGCGCCGACCTCGACCTCGAGGCGGCGCTGGACGCCCACGAGTCCACCGCCGGCTGACCCCCGCCGCGCACGAACCGAGGAGAACCATGCCCGACCCGACCACCGCCGACCTGACCCCGCCGCGCGGAGTCGTCACCGTCTTCTCCGACATCTGGTGTTCCTTCGCGCACATCGCGATCCACCGGCTGCACGCGGCCCGGGCCCGGCTGGGCCTGGAGGAGCAGGTCGCCTTCGACCTGCGGGCCTTCCCCCTGGAGCTGCTCAACGACGCCCCGAGCCCGCGCCCCGGCACGGACAGCGAGGTCGCCCGGATGGCCAGTCTGGAACCGGGCGCCGGCTGGCAGCTGTGGCAGGCCAAGGACTGGCTCTACCCGTCGACGACCCTGCCGGCGCTGGAGGCCGTCCTCGCGGCGAAGGAGCAGGGCCTGAACGCCTCGGAGCAGCTCGACCTCGGCCTGCGCCGGGCGTTCTGGGCCGAGTCCCGCTGCATCAGCCACCGCAAGGTGATCCTCGACGTGGCGGCCGACACCGGCGTGGTCGACGTCGACGCCCTGACCGAGGCACTGGACGACGGACGGGCCCGCCGGGCCCTCGCCGACCAGGCCGCCCTCTCCCGGACCGACCGCGTGAACTGCAGCCCGCACCTGTTCCTGCCCGACGGCTCCGACCACGCCAACCCCGGCATCGAGGTGGGCTGGGAGGGCGCGTACGGCATCGGCTGGCCGGTCATCTCCTCGGACGATCCGAAGGTGTACGAGGACATTCTGCTGCGGGCCGCCACCGAATAGCCGTACCGGGCCGCTCGGGCGGTCATTTCACCGGAACGACGGCCAGGCATTCCTTTCGAGGAATGCCTGGCCGTCGTTCCTTTTTTATTTCCGCAGAACATCGCGGTGATTATTAATTGCGTGACCCGGCCGTTATTCGCAAGGCCGGTCGCACCTCCTACAGTCGTTCTCGCCGGCCGGAATTCCGGAGGCAGATTCACAGCGGCATTCTCATTGGCATTCCACATCCACAGCGGGAGCACTTCATGTCGTTGACCGACAAGGCAGACGTCAGCACCTTCGTCGACCTCACCCAGCACGAGATCGAGGCGCTGAAGACGCGGTTCAACCTCGCCGACGCGCACACCCACCAGCGCCAGTCCGCCTCCCAGGAGCAGATCGTCTCGCGGCTCCCCGAGCTCTGGCACGAGTCCGAGTCGAAGCAGCAGGCCCACTTCGAGCGCCAGTTCCTCGACGCGTTCTTCCGCCTGCACCGCCAGCCGACCGCCCGGGCGATGGAGCGCACGCTCCTGTCGTACTCCGCCAGCGTCTCCACCATGGTCGCCGGCATGTTCCTCAAGCAGCGCGGCAAGTCCGTGCAGCTGGTCGAGCCCTGCTTCGACAACCTGGTGGACCTGCTCCGCAACATGCAGGTGCCGATCTCCCCGCTCGCCGAGTCGGCGCTGCACGACAAGGACGCCATCTACGACCGGCTGGTCGAGCAGGTCGACGCGGACGCGATCTACCTGGTCGACCCCAACAACCCCACCGGCTTCACCCTGCTCGCCGAGAAGCTGGAGGGCTTCCGCGAGGTCGTCCGCTACTGCGTCGACCACGACAAGGTCCTGGTGATGGACTTCTGCTTCGCCTCCTTCGCGCTCTGCGACGAGGGCGTCGGCCGGGTCGACATCTACCGGCTCCTGGAGGACTCCGGGGTCACGTACATGGTCATGGAGGACACCGGGAAGACCTGGCCGATCCAGGACGCCAAGTGCGCCATGATCACCGCCAGCCGGGACATCCAGGAGGAGGTCTACAACCTCCACACCAGCGTCCTGCTCAACGTGTCGCCGTTCGTCCTCAACATGGTCACGCAGTACGTCGAGGACTCCATCTCCGACGGCTTCGCCTCCGTGCGCGACATCATCACGACCAACGGCGAGGCGGCCCGCGCCGCGCTGAACGGCACCATCCTGGAGTTCCAGGAGCCGGTCGTCGGCACCAGCGTCGCCTGGTTCCGGATCAAGCCCGAGCACGTGACCGCCACCCAGCTCCAGGCCGTCCTCTTCGACGAGGAGGTGTACGTCCTGCCGGGCACCTTCTTCTACTGGAACACGAAGGAGAAGGGCGAGCGCTTCCTCCGCCTGGCCCTGGCCCGCGAGCCCGAGCTGTTCGCCGGCGCGATGGAGCGGATGCGGAAGGTGCTCGAGCGCTATGCCGGCTGACCCCTCCCCCGCGGTGTTCATCGACGCCACCCTCTTCATGGGCATGCACAGCAAGGACGACGCCGTCCGGATCGCCGCCAAGTCCTTCTTCGCGGACCGGCTCGCCGCCGGGCAGGCCGGCCGGATCGTCATGAGCTGGGAGCAGGTCGGCCGCTGCGACGACCTCGTGTGGCGCTACGGGCGGCGCGTGCAGGACGCGTACTACCCCTTCATGGACGTCCTCCACACCGACCTGGCGGTCGACCGGATCGCCTACGACGAGGAGGACGTCCGCCGGGCCCTCACCGCACCCGGGCTCGACGGACTGCCCACCCATGAACGGCTCGTCCTCGCGCAGGTCCTCGGCAAGGGGGGCGTGCTCCGCACAGCGAGCCCCCGGCTGCTCCGTACGACCGGACTTCCCGTCGAACCGATCGTGCGGGACGGGGCTCGAAGCCCGGTGGAGGAACCCTCGTTCCCCGCATACCTGGAGGAGCTCTACCAGCGGTCGCTGGTCCTGTCGGTCGTCTCCGAACAGCTCTGAACGGCCGCGCCCACCCTCCGAACCACCTCTGGACCCATTTCCGAAGGGCACCCCTCTCATGCCTGGCACCTACTCCGGGACCATCGTCCCGCTGATCACCCCGTTCGACGAGCACGGCACCGTCGACCGGCGGAGCGTCGCCCGCCTCGTCGACCACGTCCGCGCCGAGGTCTCCGGCCTCATGCCGGCCCTGACCTCCGGCGAGGGCTGGGCGCTGGACGCCCGCCAGTGGCACGACGTCGTGGCGTACACCGTCGAGCACGCGGACGGCCTGCCCGTGCTCGCCGGCATCCAGCTCCCCGACACCGACGCGGTGATCGACCGGGCCCGCACGGCCGCCGCGCTCGGGGCCGACGCCGTCGTCGTCACCACGCCGTTCGGCGCGGACGTGACGCAGGACGCGATCGTCGACCACTACCGGTCGATCCGGGCCGCGCTCGACCTGCCCGTCTTCCTCTACAACGAGGAGGCGCTGTCCGGCAATCGCATCGCCTTCGACACCCTGCTGCGGATCTGCAAGGAGATACCCGGCATCGTCGGCATCAAGGAGTCGAGCGGCGACGCCGCCTTCACCCGCGAGATGGCGGAGGCCGGCACCGGCATCCCCGTCTTCGAGGGCTGGGAGAACCTCCTCGTCGACGCCCGCGGCATCCAGGGCTTCATCGGCCCGCTGGCCAACCTCGAACCCGGTCTGTGCAACGCCATGCTGGTCGACCCGACCCCGGACCGGCAGGCGGAGATCAACACCGTCTGCGAGCGGTACGGGGTGTTCCGCGACGACTGGTACCGGTGGGTGAAGAAGGAGCTGCACCGGCGCGGCGTGATCAGCTCCCCCACCACCCACGAGGAGGCGAAGGCGGCATGAGCGCCCCCTCGTCCCCCGCCCCCGCCCCGTCCCGCGCGACCGTCCCGGTCGCCGCCCACTCGGTCGCGGCCCCGGCCGCGACCGCCCAGCGCACCCTGCACGAGCTCTACCGCCGGGTCCCCAACCTCGGCGACTACGGCTCGATGACCGCCATCGAGGAGCGCTGGATCCTGCCGAAGGCGCGGGCCCACGAGGCCGCCGCGCCCCGGTTCGGCTCGGCCGGCGAACTGCTCCAGGCGCTCAGGGAGTTCCTCGCCGAGGAGGAGGCCGCGCTCCCCGAGAGCGCGACCTTCCTGGCCGAGCACGCGACGCTCGACCAGTTCAAGGTCGTGGTGCGGCAGTTCGCCCTCGACGGCCTCACCGAGTCGGAGTCGCTCCTCCCGGTCGTCCCCCGGCTGCCGTACCGCTCGGCGATGGCGGTCTTCCGGGTCCTCATCGACGAACTCGGCTGCGGCAACGAGGAGAAGGCGCACTCCCAGCTCTACCGGGACCTGCTCACCGAACTGGGGCTGAGCCTCCGGCTCGACGACTACCTCGACGAGACGTCGCCGGAGTGCTTCGCCTACGTCAACATGTTCCACTGGCTGGCGAGCCGGGCGCCCTCGCCGCAGTACTTCCTCGGCGCGTACGCCTACTTCGAGACGAGCGTGCTCTACGCCTTCCAGAGCTTCGCGCGGGCGGCGCGGCGGCTCGGGATCGTCCACGACGCCTACTACACCGAGCACCTGTACATCGACGCCTACCACAGCAACCACATGCGGACGGCGATCCGCTCCCTGGAGGAGCCCGACCTCGCGAAGATCTGGGCGGGCGTGCGGCTGGCCTCCGACATCGTCGGCGAGGCCACCGAGGCGGCCGTCGCGCGGGCCCGGGGGACCGCCGCGTGACCGCCGTGCCGGCGGGGCGGCGCCGGGAGGGCGGCGAGCCCTCCGTCCGCCAGGTGACCGAGGACCTCGTCCTGGTCGAGGTCGGCGGCCGCAAGGTCCTCGCGGCCGCCCTCTGCCCGCACCGCGGGGGCAGGCTCAAGTACGGCAGGGTCGACGGGGACAGGCTGCGCATCACCTGCCCCCTGCACCACACGACCTTCGACCTGACGAGCGGCGAGCGCACCTCGGGGGCGGCCTGCGCCGCCCTCCGGGTGGTCGACGTGCTGCCCGGCGACCCCGGTGCCCAGGGCCGGGCCGGGGGCGCCCCGTGACCACCACACCGACCGGGGCGGCGTCCGTCGTGACGCCGCCCCGCGCGGCGGCCGACCACGACGGCGTGGCACCGGTGCCGGCGTCCCTGCGGACCTCGGCACCCGCCGCGTTCGGCTGGATCTGGCCGTCCGCCCAGTTCTCCTTCGGCACGGTCGTGCTCGGCGCGCTGCCCGTGGTCTTCGGCCTCGGCTGGTGGGCCTCGGCGAGCGCGATCGCCGTGGGCGTCGCCGTCGGCACGGTGCTGCTGGCGCCGCTGGCCCGGTTCGGCGTCCGCACCGGGACCAACGACCCGGTGGCGAGCGGGGCCCACTTCGGCGTCCGGGGCCGGGTCGTGGGCAACGCGCTCACCGTGGTGACGGCGCTCGGCTTCTTCGCGATCGCCGTGTGGACCGGGGGCACCGCGGTCATGGTGGCCGGCCACCGGCTGCTGTCGACGCCGACGGGTCCGGGACCGCTGACGGCCGCGATGGCGGTGACGGCCGGGGCGGTCGCGCTGGTGGCCGTGCGCGGTCACGAGGCGCTGGTCCGCACGTACCGCGTCACCGCCGTCACCGGCGGGGCGGTGCTCCTCGGCACCGTCCTCGTGCTCGCCCCCCGGTTCGACGCGGGGTACGCCGGCGGGACCCTGGCGCTCGACAGCGGCCTGCACACCTGGCTGCTGGCGGCCACCGCCTCCGCGACGGTGCCCCTCTCGTACGCCACCTTCCAGGGCGACTACACCCGCTTCATGCCCGCCGCCACCCCCACCCGGCGGGTGATGCGGGCCAGCGGGACCGCGATGTTCCTCAGCAGTCTCGCCGCGCTCCTCACCGGCGCGTACGTGACGACCCTCTTCCCCGTCCCCGACGATCCCTGGCTCCAGGGCCTGACGGACGCGGTGCCCGGCTGGTTCGCCGTCGCGGTCGTGGTCTTCGGCTTCGCGGGCACCCTGCCGCAGGCCGGCCTCTGCCTGTACGCGGCCGGGCTCTCCGCCAACTCCGTCTTCTGGCGCTCCTCACGAGCCGCCGTGACCACCGCGGTCGCGCTCCTCGCGGCGGCCGTGCTCTACCTCGGAGCCGTGGTGTACGACGCCATGGACGCGATGTCGGCGTTCGTCACCCTGCTCCTGACGGTCGTCGCCCCCTGGGCGGCGGTCCTCTCCGTCGGCTACGTGCTCCACCGGGGCCGCTACGACGCCGAGGCGCTGCGCTCCTTCACCGTGGGCGGCGGCGGACGCTACTGGTACACGGGCGGGGTCAACGCGCGGGCCGCGGCGGCCTTCGCCGCCGGCTCCGCCGTCGGGGTGCTGTGGGTCAACAACCCGCTCTACACCGGCCCGTTGACCCGACTGACCGGCGGGGTCGACCTGAGCCTGCCGGCCTCCTTCGCGGTCGCCGCGGCGCTGTACGCGGCCCTGTGCCGGATCTGGCCCGAGCCCGCGCCGCTGCCCGCCCTCCCCTGACCCGCTCGCGGACGCTCCCGCCCGCCCGAGATCGCCGAGGTGCCCCTTCATGTCCCTGTTCCGACTCACCGTCCGGTCGGTCGCCGAGGAGGCGGCGGGCGTCCGCGGACTGCTCCTCGCCGACCCCGCGGGAGCCGCGCTGCCGCCGTGGGAACCCGGCGCGCACCTGGAGGTGACCCTCCCGTCCGGTGCGGTCCGGCACTACTCGCTCTGCGGCGACCCCGCCGACCGGAGCGCCTACCGGCTCGGGGTGCTGCGCGAACCGGCGGGCCGCGGCGGCTCGGAGGAGGTCCACACCGCCGTCGGGGAGGGCGCCCTCCTCGGCGTCCGGGGCCCCTTCCAGCGGTTCCCGCTGGTGCCCGCCGAGCGGTACCTGTTCGTCGCGGGCGGCATCGGCATCACCCCGCTGCTGCCGATGGTCCGCTCCCTCCCGCCGGGGACCTGGTCCCTGCTGTACGGCGGCCGGAGCCTGGCGTCGATGGCGTACCGCGAGGAACTGTCCGCGCTCCCCGGGGTCACGCTCGTGCCCGAGGACACGGCGGGCCGGCCCGATCTGGACGCCGTCCTCGCCGGGCAGCCCCCCGGGACGGCCGTCTACTGCTGCGGCCCGGACGGACTCCTGCGGGCGGTGGCGGACCGGTGGACCGGGCCGCTGCACACCGAGCGGTTCGGCGCGGCGGACCCGGAGCCCGCGCCCTCCGGCGGCGGCTTCGAGGTCGAGCTGCGCCGCAGCGGGCGCACGCTCCGGGTGGAGCCGGGGCGGAGCCTCCTCGACGCCGTGCGGGAGGCGGTGCCCGGGGTCGCGTACTCCTGCGAGGAGGGCTGGTGTGGCACCTGTGAGACGAAGGTCCTCGACGGGACGCCCGAGCACCACGACTCCGTGCTCGGCGAGGACGAGCGGACCTCGGGGACGACGATGATGATCTGCGTCGGCCGGTCGCGCGGCCCGCGGCTCTCGCTGGACCTGTGAGGAACGGACGGGCCCGCACGCCCTGGAGGGGTGCGGGCCCGTGCCGGTGCGTCCGGGTGCCGGTGCGTCCGGGTCCCGGTGCGTTCGGGTCCCGGTGCGTCGGGGTGCCGGTGCGTCGGGGTGCCGGTGCCGTCTCAGGGCGCCGCACTCAGGGGAAGATCACCAGCGCCCGGCCGCCCTTGCCGGCGAGCATGTTCTCGAAGGCGCCCGGGATGCCGTCGAGGGAGATCCGCTCGGTGACCAGGGCGCCGAGGTCGAACCGGCCCGCGCGGATGTGCTCGGCGAGGACCGGCAGGTCCTCCGCCGGGTTCGAGTCGCCGTAGACGCAGCCGGCGAGCGTGCGGCCCCAGTGGAACAGCTCCAGGGCGTTGAAGGTGACCTGCTGGTCCTTGCCTCCGATGCCGACGACCGTGGTGCGGCCGCCGCGGCGGGTGGACTCCCACGCCGTGCGGATCGTGACGGCGCGGCCGACGCACTCGACGGCCACGTCGACGCCGTGGCCGCCCGTCAGCCGCCGGATCTCCTTCGCCGTCGTCTCCGAGGCGACGACGTACTCGGTCGCCCCGGCCGCCCGGGCCAGCGCCTCCTTCTCCGGGGAGACGTCGACCGCGACGATCGTCGAGGCGCCCGCGATCCGGGCGGCCTGGAGGGTGGCGAGGCCGACGCCGCCGACGCCGAAGACCGCGACGGTCTCGCCCTCCCGGACCCGGGCCGAGTGGTGGACCGCGCCCCAGCCGGTGAGGACGGCGCAGCCCAGCAGGGCGGCGTCGGTGAGCGGGACGCCGTCGGGGACGGGCAGAACGCAGTTCGCGGCCACGACCGTCTCCTCGGCGAAGGCGGCGACGTTCAGGCCGGGGTGGAGCGCGGTGCCGTCGGCCGTGTGGGCGTGCACGTTGCCCGCGCCGGTGAGCGCGTCGGCGCAGAGCCACACCTCGCCCAGCGAGCAGGAGTGACAGCGGCCGCAGGACGGGGCCCAGTTGAGGACGACGCCGTCGCCGGGCGCCACGACGGTGACCCCCTCGCCGACGGAGACGACCGTGCCGGCGCCCTCGTGTCCGAGGACGGCGGGGACCGGCACGCGCATCGTGCCGAGCGAGAGCGAGAGATCGGAGTGGCAGACGCCGGCGGCGGCGAGGCGGACCCGGACCTGGCCCGGGCCGGGCTCGGGGAGTTCGATGTCGGTGATCTCCAGCGGGGAGCCGACGGCGGGCAGGACGGCGGCGCGGATCGTGCTCACGTGGACTGCTCCTCGGGGCTCAGAACTGGAGGGACTTGGTCTGGAGGTACTCGGCGAGGCCGTGCGCGCCGAGCTCCCGGCCCACACCGGACTGCTTGTAGCCGCCGAAGGGGGCCAGGGGGTTGAAGCGGCCGCCGTTGATGTCGACCTGCCCGGTCTCCATCCGGCGGGCGAAGGCGACGGCCTCGGCCTGCTCGCCCCAGACGGCGCCGGCGAGGCCGTAGACCGTGCCGTTGGCGATCGCGAGGGCCTCGTCCTCGTCCTCGTACCGCAGCAGGGAGACGACGGGCCCGAAGATCTCCTCCTGGGCGATGGTCATCTCCGGGGTGACGTCGGCGAAGACGGTCGGCGCGACGTAGTACCCGGTCTCGCGCGGGGCGTCGGGGCCGCCGGCGACGAGACGCGCGCCCTCCTCGATCCCCTTCCGGATGTAGCCGCGGACGCGCTCCTGCTGCCGGGCGTTGACGAGGGGGCCGACGCGCTCGCCGGGGACGTACTTGGCGACCGCCTCGGCCGCGAGCGCGACGGCCTCCTCGTACCGGTCGGCGGGGATCAGCATCCGGGTCCAGGCGCTGCACGTCTGGCCGGAGTTGGACATGACGTTGGCGATGCCGACGGCGACGGCCTTGGGCAGGTCGGCGCTCGGCAGGACGACGTTGGCGGACTTGCCGCCGAGTTCGAGGGCGACCCGCTTGACGGCGCCGCCCGCGAGGGCGCCGATGCGGCGGCCGACGGCGGTGGAGCCGGTGAAGGAGACGAGGTCGACGTCCGGGTGCTCGGCGAGCGCCTGTCCGGCGACCGGACCGAGGCCGGTAACCAGGTTGAAGACGCCGGCGGGCAGGCCCGCCTCGTGCACGGCCTCGGCGAAGAGCTGGGCGGTCAGCGGGGTGTCCTCGGCGGGCTTGAGGACGGTGGTGCAGCCGGCGGCGAGCGCCGGGGCGACCTTGGCGACGATCTGGTGGAGCGGGTAGTTCCAGGGCGTGATGGCCGCGACCACGCCGACCGGTTCGGCGTAGACGGTGGAGTTGCCGACCTTCTCCTCGAAGGGGTGGGTGGCGGCGAGTTCGGCGTACGAGCCGGCGACCGCGATCGGCAGGCCCGTGTGCACGGCGGCGGCCAGCTGCGGCGGGGCGCCGAGTTCGGCGGTGACGGTGGCGGCGATCTCCTCGGCGCGGGCCGCGAGGGCGTCGCGCAGGGCGGCGATGCGCGCTCCGCGTTCGGCGGGCGCGGTGGCGGCCCAGCCGGGGAGCGCGGCGCGGGCGGCGCGCACGGCGGCGTCGACGTCCTCCGCGGTGCCCGCGGGGACGTGCCCGATGACCTGCTCGTCGGCCGGGTCGATCACCGGGATGGTGTCCGTGGAGGAGGCGGGGCGCCACTCCCCGCCGATGTACATCGCGTCGTGCGCGTCGTGGGCCTTCATGCGCTTCCCTCTCGTCACCCGGCCGACCGGTGCGGCGGCACCGCCCCAAACTAGCGCTGTTAGTTTTCCGGCGCCAGGGTCCGCCGGAGTGCCCCCGGTCTCACCCGGCGCGAACCGATCGTGCCGCCCCCGCGCTCCCCGTGTCCACGCCGGCCCCACAGCCGTGTGCCCCGGGAACCGTCGGGAACCCCCTTGCCCGCCCCGCCCCTTCCCGTATCGCGCCGTCCCGCCCCACCCGGCCCCGGGGCGTCCGCGCACAGGGGAACGCCCCGCCCGACGGAGCGGCTGGGTCCGTCGGGCGGGGCGTGACCGTGGGGAGCCGGACGAGCGGCTCGTGCCGGCGGGCCGGCTCTCCTCGCCGGGGCCGGGGCGTCCGGCTCGGGCGGGAGCCCCGGAGCGGTCAGATCTTCTGCGCGAGGTCGGTGAGGTGGGCGAAGACGACGATGTTCGCCGCGTAGCCCGTGGCGCGGTCGAAGGCCCCGCCGCAGGTCAGCAGCCTGAGCTCGGGACGCCCGGTGGCGCCGTACACCTCCTTGTCGGGGAAGCCCGCCTTCTCGTACGTCTGCACCCGGTCGACGGTGAACACGGCGACCTTGCCGTCGGCGCGGGCGATCCGCACGGTGTTCCCGGCGCTGAGCGAGTCGAGGTCGAGGAAGACCGCGGGTCCGGTCCTGGTGTCCCGGTGACCCACCACGACGGCCGTCCCTCGCTCCCCGGGGGTCACGCCCTTCGCGTACCAGCCGACGACGTCGGGGTTGTCGACCGGCGGCGTGGAGAGCCGCCCGGTGGCGTCGACGTCGAGCTCGACCACCGGGGCCTCGATGGTGATGGCCGGGACGGCCAGGGCAGTGGGGCGCGAGCGGGACAGCGGCGCGGGCGGCGGATCGGGCCGGGGCGTGGGAACGGCCTTGGGCCGGACCCTCGGCTTCGCCTTGTGGTCCACCGCCGCGGGCGCGCCGGCGGCGGGCTTCCCGGCCGCCGCCTTCGCCTCCGCCGCTTTCCCTTCCGCCGCCTTCCCGGCCACGGCGGCGTCCGCGGCCTTCCCGGGCGAGCCCGGGGCGGCCGGGCCGGCGGCGAGCGTCTGGTCGGCCGGCTCGTCGTCGCCGGCCCACCAGACGCCCCCGGTCACCAGGACCGTGGCCATCGCCACGGTCCGGGTGAGCCGGAGGAGCCTCCGCCGCCTGCGCGAGAGGCGGAACCTACGCGGCGCCATGGTCGCGGCGGCGCGAGCGGCGGATCAGGACCAGTCCGGCCGTGCCGGCGAGACCGGCCGCGACGGCCGCTCCGATGCCGAAGGCGGAGGAGTCCTCGGCCGCGATCTCCGCGCTGCCGCCGCCACCGGCGCCGACCGGACCGTGCGGGTGTCCGCCGGGACCGTGCCCCCCAGAGCCGCCGGGCCCTCCGGGCCCGCCCGGACCCCCGGAGCCGCCCGGGCCTCCGGTCGGCGGAGCGGTCGGCGAGGCGGTCGGGTTGGTGATGACGTCATCGGGACACGCGACTCTGAACACCTTCTGCTTGGCGGCCCCGCTCTGGCCCTCGAAGGTCCACACGACCTTGTACTGGCCGTTGGGCAAGGACAGGGGTGCGGTATGACCCGTCCCGGTCGCCAGGGTGATGTGCCCGCTGAGACTGGGGTCGGCTCCCTGGAGCGGCTGGGGCGAGATCTCCCAGTCGACCTCCTGGAGCGTGTCGAAGTTGAAGGCCGCCAGGTAGAACCTGCAGACCCTCGGCTCGTTGCTCTGGTCGTCGAAGGGCGTGCCGACCCTGTGGACCTTGATGTCGCCGTTGTCGCCGGGGGCGGCGTACGCGGAGGGCGCGCCCGCGAGGGCGAGGCTGCCGAGGGTGAGCGCGGCTGCGGCGGTGGCGGCGAGGGGCCGGGCGGTACGAGCGGTCATGCGGGTTCCTCCGGAAGGAGATCGTCGAACGGATCAACCGATAATCCGACTATCTGTCACCTCATGACTTCGGAGGGTGGCGACATGCACCCGCCACCCTCCGAATCGCCCGTCCGGCGCACACCCCCCGGTCACCGGCCGGAGGGCCCGAAGGGGCGGGGGCCGGAGACCCCGGCGCGACGCGGGTCAGATGATCCCGAAGACGATCCCCGCCGCCAGGACGACCAGCGAGGTGAGCGCGGCCCACTTCACCGTGAACCGGGTGTGGTCGCCGAACTCCACCTTCGCCATGCCGACGAGCACGTACACCGCGGGAACCAGCGGGCTCGACATGTGCAGCGCCTGGCCGACCAGCGACGCCCGGGCGATCTCCAGCGGCGGGACCCCGTGGGCGGCGCCCGCCTCGGCGAGGACCGGCACGACGCCGAAGTAGAAGCCGTCGTTCGACATGAAGTAGGTGAGCGGGATGCTCAGCACACCGGTGACCAGGCCCATGTGCGGCCCGAGGCCGTCGGGGACGGCGCCGACGAGCCAGTCGGCCATGTGCTCGACCATGCCGGTGCCGGTGAGGACACCGGTGAAGACGGCGGCGGCGAAGACCATGCCGGAGACGTTGAGGACGTTGTCGGCGTGAGCGGCGATGCGCGCCTTCTGCTCGGCCATGTTCGGGTAGTTGACGGTGAGCGCGAGAGCGGCGCCGAGGAGGAACAGGACCGGGATCGGCAGCAGTTCGAGGATCATCGCGGTGAGCAGCGCGACGGTCAGCCCCGCGTTGAACCAGTACAGCCGGGGACGGAGCGTCGGGCGGTGCGGGTCGAGTCCCTGGAAACCGTCGCCGGCGGCCGACACCGCTCCGGAGCCGTCGCCGCCCGGGGAGTCCGGTCGCTCGCCGCCTTCGGTGCCGTGGTCCTCGCCGCGGCCGGTGCCGCGGTCCCGGCCGGAGCCCGTGGGCCTCACCGGGCGGCCCGCGGCGGCACCCGGGCCGCCCGCCGCGACCAGGACGGTCCCGGACTCGGTCACCAGGGCCTCGTCGAGGGTGAGGTACCCGATCCGCTTCCGCTCGCGGCGCCCGAGGACGTACGCGAGGGCCAGGACGAAGAGCAGTCCCATGCCGAGCGCGGGGATCATCGGGACGAAGATGTCGGCGGCGTCGAGCTTGAGCGCCGTGGCGGCTCGGGCCGTGGGGCCGCCCCAGGGCAGGGTGTTCATGACGCCGTTGGCCGTGGCGGCGATGCCCGTCATGACGACCAGGCTCATGCCGAGCCGCTTGTAGAGCGGGTACATGGCCGAGACGGTGATCATGAACGTGGTGGAGCCGTCGCCGTCCAGCGAGACGATCGCGGCGAGCACCGCGGTGCCCACGACGACGCGCACGGGGTCCGCCTTGCAGAAGCGCAGGATGCCCCGGACGATCGGGTCGAAGAGGCCGACGTCGATCATGACGCCGAAGTAGACGATCGCGAACATCAGCATCGCGGCGGTCGGCGCCAGCTTGCCCACGCCCTCGATGACGTAGTCGCCGAGCCGGGGCCCCTGCCCGACCGCGACGCAGAAGAGCGCCGGGATCAGCACGAGCGCCGCGATCGGCGACATCTTCTTCATCATGATCAGGACCAGGAAGGTCGCGATCATGGCGAAACCGAGGACGGTCAGCATGGAGGACACCTCACGTTCACCCTTGAACTGCCGCCGAGCGGCGGTCCGGATGACCGTAGGTGCCCCCTTCCGCCGTCCACAAGACGTCGAGGCGTGAGCAATACGAGCAAAACCCCAGGTCACGGCTTTGGTGCCGGGACCGTCGCGGGCGGCGGTCACGGCAGGGGCGACACCTCGACGGGGAAGCCGTTGAGGACGGCGGTGCCGGACAGCGGGTCGATCCGGGACCCGTCGAGGAGCTGGTTGACGTTGACCCCGGGGCGGGCGGAGGCGACGGCGAGCCGGGTGCCCGCCCGGTCGTGGCCCCAGCCGTGCGGGAGGCTCACCACGCCCGGCCGCACCCCGTCGGTGACCTCCACGGGCACCTCCAGCTCCCCGCCCTCCCCCTTGACCCGGGCGAGGCCGCCGTCGGCGAGCCGCAGCCGGTCGGCGTCCCGGGGGTGCACCTGGAGCGTGCAGCGGTTCGAGCCGCCGCCGAGCGCGGGGGTGTTGTGCAGCCAGCTGTTGTTGGAGCGCAGGTGCCGGCGGCCGACGAGCTGGAGGGTCCCCGGCTCCGGCACGGTGTGCAGTGCCGCCCGCAGCCGGGGCAGGTCCGCGGCGAGCGGCGCGGGGAACAGTTCGATCCGTCCGCTGCGGGTCTTGAGCAGCTGGGGGATCCGCGGCTTCAGCGGCCCCAGGTCGATCCCGTGCGGGTGGGCCTTCACCTCGTCGAGGGTGAGCCCGTACGGGCCGAGGCGCAGCATCAGGTCGAGCCGCCGCTCGGGTCCGTCGGCGCCGGCGAGCCGGGCCGCGAACTCCCGGGGGTCGGCGCCATGGGCAGGCGAGTGCTCCTGGGTCACGGCCTTGGCGAGGGTGGTGTCGATGGCGAGCGCGTCGACCGCGGACGGCGGGGCGCCGTGCATGCCGGAGACGGCGAGGACGAGCCGGGCGTGGATCTCGCACTCGTCCATGCGGTCCGCTTCGAGGGGGACGGCCGCCGGGGTGTAGCGGACCTGGTCGCGGACGGAGAAGCCGTTGAAGGCGAAGTCGAAGTGGGCGCTCCGGGAGGGCGGGGGCGGGGGCAGCAGGACGTCGGCGTGGCGGGTGGTCTCGTTGAGGTACGGGTCGACGGCGACCATGAGGTCGAGGGAGGCGAGGGCCGCGTCGAGCCGGTTCCCGTCGGGCGCGGACAGGACGGGGTTGGCGGCGATGGTGATCACCGCCCGGATCCGTCCCTCCCCCGGTGTCTCGATCTCCTCGGCGAGTGCGACCAGGGGCAGTTCGCCCTTGACCTCGGGGTGGCGGGAGACCCTGCTGTGCCGGCGGCCCAGGGCGAAGCCCTTCCCCGGGCCGGCCGGCCGTGGGGCGGGGGCGGTGGCGGAGAGCGGGAAGAGGGCGCCGCCGGGCCGGTCGAGGTTGCCGGTGAGGACGTTGAGGACGTCGACGAGCCAGTTGCCGAGGGTGCCGTACTCCACGGTGGAGCTTCCCATCCGCCCGTAGACGGCGGCGGTGGGCGCGGCGGCGAGCTCACGGGCGAGGGCGCGGATGGTGTCCGCGTCCACGTCGCAGGCATCGGCGACCGCCTCGGGGGTGAACTCCCGTACGGCGGCCCGTACGTCCTCGACCCCCTCCACGTGGGCGGCGAGCGGGCCGAGGTCGGTGAGGCCCTCCTCGAAGAGGGTGTGGACGAGCGCGGCGAGGAGGAGCGCGTCGGCGCCGGGGCGGATCGCGACGTGCCGGTCGGCGAGGCGGGCGGTGCGGGTGCGCCGGGGGTCGACGACGGTGAGGGTGCCGCCGCGCCGGCGCAGCGCCTTGAGCCGGCCGGGGAAGTCGGGGGCGGTGCAGAGACTTCCGTTGGAGTCCAGCGGGTTGGCGCCGAGGATCAGCAGGTGGTCGGTGCGGTCCAGGTCCGGCACGGGGACGGCGAAGGGATCCCCGAAAAGCAGGCCGCTGGAGACGTGCTTGGGCATCTGGTCGAGCGTGGACGCGGTGAAGAGGTTCCGCGTCCGCAGGGCGCCGATCAGCAGGGGCGGGTAGAGGGCGCCGGCGATCGTGTGCACGTTGGGGTTGCCCAGGACGATACCCACGGAGTCCGGCCCGTATTCCTCGATCAGCGGCCTGATCCGCGCGGCGATCGTGTCGAACGCCTCGGCCCAGGTGGCCTCCTGGAGCCTGCCGTCCTTCCTGACCAGCGGGCCGCGCAGCCGGTCCGGGTCGGCGTCGACCTCGGGGAAGGCGGCGCCCTTGGGGCAGATGAACCCCTGGCTGAAGACGTCCTCCCGGTCGCCGCGGGCCCCGGTCACCCGGGGTCCGTCGAGCGTCAGGGTCAGTCCGCAGGTCGCTTCGCAGAGGGGGCAGATGCGCAGGGCGGTGGACATGGCGTCTCCCTGGGGCGGCGTCGGGTGGCGCCGAGCATACCGACCGGTAGGCACGTACGGGAGGGGGAGGGGACGGCGAGTGCGTGCGGGGCCGGGCGGGACCCGGCGGGTCCCGCCCGGGCGCTAGGACAGCGAGGGCGCCAGATAGGCGTGGAGCAGGTGGCGGGTCTCGTCGACGAGGGCGGGGTCGCCGTCGGGGTCCGTGCGGAAGGCGAGGCGCACGAGGGCGTCGGCGGTCTCGACCCCGACGAGGACCTTGCGGCGGAGGTCGTCGTCGGCGGTGCGGCCCAGGTGCTCGGCGAGGAGCCCGCAGATCCGTTCGGCCACGAGGCGGTTGGGGTCCTCGGCGAGCCCGTCGCCGCCCCCCTCGCCGCCGCCTGCGTCCGCGGCCTCCCCCGCGGCCTCCCCCGCGCCCTCCCCCGGGCCGCGATCCTCGCGCTCGCCGGCGCCCGTCCCGGAGGCGTCGCCGGGCGCCGCGGCGGGCACCCCGAAGTCGACGAGGGCGAAGCCGGGGACAGTCCGCTTCATGGCGATGAACTCGTCCAGGACGCCGTCGATCGCGCCGCGGGCGTCGAGCAGGGGCGTCGCGGCGAAGCGGCTGGAGATCCGCTCGGCGTACTGGTCGAGGTTGCGGTGCGCGAGGGCGGCGACCATCGCCCGCTTGTTCCCGAAGAAGCGGTAGACGGAGCCGATGGGGACCTCGGCGCGGACGGCGACGGCGCGGGTGCTCAGCTGCTCGTACCCGGTCTCGTCGAGGAGGGTGGCGCAGGCGTCGAGGATCCGTTCGAGCCGTTCGGCGCTGCGCTGCTGCACGGGGGTGCGGCGGAGCACCGGGGGCGTCTGGTGGCTGGTCTGGGGCACGGGGACCATGATGCCGCTCCGGTAGGCGGTCGGGCGAAGCCGGGGTTCAGGCGATGAGGAGTCCGATGCCTCCGAGGGTGTAGGCGATCATCAGCGCGAACAGCGGGAGTTGGCCGGCGACCGCCCGGGCGGGCGGGAAGAGGCGGACCGACCGGTCGTGGGCGGCGACGACGCCGAGGACGTGGCCGGTGACGATCGCGGCGACCTGGAGGGTCGCGAGGCCGGCGGGACCCAGGAGCGGGGCGGGTGCGGAGGCGTTGTCAGTGCCCGCTGCCATGATGACGGTGTGTGGTCCTTCGGTGACGAAGAGCGAGAAGTAGTGCGCGACGAGATAGCCGAGGGCAATGGGCAGGAGCGAGTGGGCGAAGGAGGTGAGGGGGGTGGTGAGGTCACGGCTCATCAGGCGCAGGGCCCCCGCGCAGAGTCCGTAGCAGCCGGCGGCGAGGGCGACGGCGGCGAGCAGGCCGAGCGTGGCGGTGGCGGTGGGGCCGAGGGGTGAGGTCTGGAGGGTGGTGATCCAGCGGGGGTTGTCGGAGAGGCCGTCGTAGGCGGTGGAGCCGAGGAGGACGCAGACGGTGGCGACGAGACCGGGGGTCTGCGGGGTGGAGTCGAGACCGTGGAAGGGGGAGCGCAGGACGAGCCGGCCGTCGTCGCGGCGGCCGAGCGGCGAGAGGCGGGCGAGGAGGGAGGAGTAGACCTCGAAGGGGTCGGCGTGGGCGAACCAGCGTGCGCCGTGGCGGGCGGCGCCGGCGAGTTGGACGGCGGTGTGCACGCCGAGGGCGATGAGGAGGGTGGTGCGGGAGGTGTTGTCGGGGGCGACGAGTTCGAGCCAGGTGAAGAGGAGGAGCCCGGCGGCGGCGGGGCGGATGCCGAGTGCGGCGGGCACCGGTCGGGGGCGCCGGGGCGGGTGGAGGGCGTGGACGGCGCGCAGGGGGTTGAGGAGGCGCCAGACGGGGCCGAGGAGCAGGGAGGCGGGGACCAGGCCGACCCAGAGGAGGACGTAGAGGGCGCCGGGTGCGGGGTTGCGGTCGGGGTCGTCGGGGCCGAGGAGGAGGTGGAGGACGACGAGGAGGGCCGCGGCGCCCCCGAGGAGACGGAGGGCGCCGCGGGTGGCGGGGGCGTCGGCCGCCCGCTGGAGGGCGGCGGGGAGCGGGCGGCCGGCCCGGTCCCCGCGGAAACGGGAGGTGGACCAGAGGAGTCCGAGGGCGAGGAAGGAGACGAGGAGCGCGGTGAAGGCACCGGCGTAGGCGTAGAAGGGAGAGAGGGGGAGATCGTGCCGGGAGCCCACGCCGTGGGCGAGCGGGAGACCGAGCGGCTCGGCGAGAGCGAGGGCGTGGGCGTGGGCGGCGGGTACGGCGGTCACCGGACGACGAGTTGGGTCAGCACGAGTCCGGACTCGTGCGTCTCGACCTCGAAGAGACCGGTGCGGTCGGCGGTGAGGGTGAGGGTGCCGGGGACGCCGGGAGAGAGGGCGAGTTCGCGGTCGTAGCCGTGCACGTGGACGGTGTCGGCGCGGTCGGCGGTGACCCGGAGGGTGAGGCGTTCGCCCTTCTTCAGTTCGACGCGGGACGGGGGTGGTGTGACGGTCTTTCCGGTGACGGTGACGGTGAGGGTCCGGCCGGCGGCGGGCGGGCGGCTCGTCGGCGCGGGGGCGGCGGGGGCGGCGGGGGCGCCGTCCAGGCGCAGGGTGGTCTGGACGGGGACGCCTGCGACGGCCCAGACCGTGTGGTCGTCCGCGTGGAGCCGGACGGTCAGGGTGTGGGCGCCGGGAGGCACGTACCCCCACGGGCCGTAGAGGCGGCCGGTCTCCCGGCCGTCGACCAGGAGGCGGGCGTGGCCGCGGCCCGGGAGGGCCGCGCCGCCGGTGCTGTCGGGGGTGAAACGGAACCTCTCCACGGTGAGGTGGACGTTCCAGCCGCCCTCGGGGTCGGGGCGGGCCTCGGCCCTGACGGTGGGGGCGTCGGCCGCGGGGAGCTGACGCAGCCGGTGGCCGCGTTCGTCCTCGGCCGGCAGGAGGGTGCCGCTGTCGCCGGTCGCCTCCTGGTGGGTGGTGCCGGGCTTGTGGTGGGTGGTGGCCCGGCCGCCGCAGCCCGTCAGGGCGAGCGCGGCGGCGAGGACGAGGGTGAGGAGGGGGGCCGCCCCGCGGGCCCGGGTCATGCCGGCCCGTCCGCGAGCTGCCCGGCGGGGGCGGCCGTGGGGTGTGCGGGGTCGGTGGCGGGCTCGGGCGGGCGGGCTCCGGCGGCGACGACGGCCCAGAGGACCCAGACGACCCCGAGCAGGAGACGGAACCACGCGGGGCTGACGGGGATGCCCGGGAGCATGAGGACCGCCTTGTCGAAGGCGTCGAGGAGGGTCAGGGCGCCGAGGGCCAGGGTGGTCCAGGCGAAGACGGGGCGGGCGGGCCGCAGGGCGAGGCCGACGAGGGTCCACCAGGTCCCGGTGAGGAGGAGTGCGAGGGCGGGGACGAAGGTCGGGGTGAGGGCGAGGGTCGAGCCGGCCACGTCGAGCGTCAGGCCCGCGAGGCCGACGAGGGTGGCGACGCCGGCGAGCCGGCTGCCGCGCAGGCGGCGCCACCAGAGGGCGAAGCCGGCGAGGGCGAGGACGAGGGCGCTGCCGAGGGCGAGCTGGGTCTCGACGCGCTGGAGGCCGCGGGCGCCGTACCAGTCGCAGCCGGCCGGGAGGCGGCGCGCCTGGACGTTGTAGTCGGCGCAGACGAGGAGCTGGGCGAGTTTGACGGGTTCGCCGACGAGCCGGTCGGTGTTCCCGGAGACCTCGCCGCGGCGGGGTCCGCAGGCGGGGAGGGCGCTGGGGGTGGCGGCGCCGGCGTCGGACTGCCAGCAGTTGCCGTCGCCCTGGCCGTCCCACCAGACCTCGGTGCGGTTGGGGCGGGCGTTGCCGGCCTTGTCGACGCCGAGGTGGTTGGCGGCGTAGCGGTTGTGGTGGGAGGTGTCGGTCTGCTTGCCCCAGGCGGACTCGCCGCGGATGAAGGCGGGGACGGCGCTGAGGAAGAAGGCGGCGCGCTGGTGGCCGTAGACCCAGTTGTCCTCGTAGAGGTTCCAGTTGCCGCCGGCGGTGATGATGCCGGTACCGGGCGGCATGGAGATCTGGGGGCAGACGACGCCCTGTTCGTAGCCGCGGTCGACGGGGGGCTTGGCGCAGGTGCCGTCGGCGACGTACGGGTAGTAGTTCTGGTTGTTGTCGTGGATCAGGTTGCGTTCGAAGCGGGCGTGGTTCTGGGGCAGTCCGGGGTGGCCGGGGAAGGCGGAGTCCATGGAGGCGCCGCCCATGTTGTGGTCGAGCTCGTTGTCGTGGACCCAGACGGAGTCCCCGGCGGTGCCGGAGTAGCCGACCATGTTGTGGTGGCTGCGGCAGCCGGTGATCTCGATGGAGTAGCGGGGGACGTCGTAGCCGTGGCCGTCGTTGATGTTCGAGGCCGAGCCGGGGTAGATGCCGGAGTCGCCGTTCCCGTAGGACTCGCAGTTCTTGTAGAGGCCGTGGTCGGAGGCGAAGGTGAGGAAGCCGTACTCGTCGTTCCAGCGGGTGAGGACGTCGTCGATGACGAAGCCGTCGGCGGCGAGCACGTACAGCGAGTTGAAGGTGGTGCGCTGGGCGGTGAAGTTGCGGAAGTAGATGCCGTCGGAGCCGTCGGCGCGCAGGGCGTTGAGCTTGCGGTACTTGGCGTCGATGACGACGTCCTGGCGGGAGGCGCCGGTGCCTTCGATCTGGAGGTTCTTCTTGCCGAGGATGGCGACGAGGTTCTGGTTGTGGGGGCAGCGCCGCTGCTGCTCGTAGCTGAGGATCTGGTAGCCCAGCGCGGACTTGGGGGCCTTGAGGGCCGCGCACTCCCCGGTGGGCCGGGGAAGGGAGGGTTCCTCCTCGTACAGGCCGGGGAGGATGGCGATGGTCATCCCGGGCCGGTCGACGGCGTCGACGGCCTGCTGGAGGTGGCGGTAGCCGCCGCGGGCGCAGCGGTCGTGGAGGGCGAGGTTGCGGGCCTTGAGGGCGGCCGGGAAGGCGGCGACGCGCCGCTCGAAGTCGGCCCGGTCGGTCTTGCAGACGAGGAGGTCGGGTTCGCCCGTGCGGAGGGTCGGCACGCTGCCGGTGCCGTCGGGCAGGGTGACGGGCCGCTCCTCGTGGGCCTGGGCCCCGGGTGCGGTGAGCAGGGCCGCGGTGAGGGTCGCGAGCACGACGGTGAGCGCGAGGACGAGTCTTCGGGTCCAGGACATGCGCGTGAGAGTAGAGCATTGTTCATCTTTTCTGACCCCCTCGCGCACGGACTTCTGCGCGGGCCCCCGCACGGCCGCGCGGCCGCCCCGGCGGAGCCGGGGACGAAGCAGCCCGAACGCCCCCAGGCCGGCCCGCGGCGCCCCGGGAAGATCCACGGAGGGGCCGCGCCCCGTTGACGGGAGGCGCGCGGAATCCTACGGTCATCCATAGGATTCCCTTGCGGGCTCAGGACAGGAGCGGGCGATGACCACGGAGCAGGCCAGAAAGACGGCCGAGGCGCTCACCTACCACACCGGTTTCGGCAACGAGCACAGCTCGGAGGCCGTCCCCGGAGCTCTGCCGGACGGCCGCAACGCGCCGCAGCGCGCCCCCCTCGGCCTCTACGCCGAGCAGCTCAGCGGCAGCGCCTTCACCGAGCCCCGCGCGCACAACCGGCGCTCGTGGCTCTACCGGATCCGCCCCTCGGCCGCCCATCCGCCGTTCACCCGGATCGACAACGGCGCCCTGCGCGGCGCGCCCTTCGCCGAGACCGTGCCCGACCCCAACCGGCTGCGCTGGAACCCGCTGCCCGACCCGGCCCCGGGCACCGACTGGCTGGCCGGCCTGTGGACCCTCGGCGGCAACGGCGACGCGGCCCAGCGGACCGGCATGGCCGTGCACCTCTACCACGCCAACGCCTCCATGGACCGGGTCTTCGGCGACGCGGACGGCGAGCTGCTGATCGTCCCGGAGCGCGGCGGCCTGCTGCTCCGCACCGAGCTGGGCCTGCTCGCCGCCCACCCGGGCGAGGTCGCGCTGATCCCCCGCGGGGTCCGCTTCCGCGTCGAGCTCCTCGACGACACGGCCCGCGGCTACGTCTGCGAGAACCACGGAGCCCCCTTCCAGCTCCCCGACCTCGGCCCGATCGGCGCCAACGGCCTCGCGAACGCCCGCGACTTCCGCGCCCCGGTCGCCGCGTACGAGGACGTCGAGGGTCCGGTCGAGGTGGTCAACAAGTACTGCGGCAACCTCTGGTCCGCCACGTACGACCACTCCCCGCTGGACGTCGTCGCCTGGCACGGCAACCACACCCCGTACGTCTACGACCTGCGCCGCTTCAACGTCATCGGGACGATCTCGTACGACCACCCGGACCCGTCGATCTTCACGGTGCTCACCTCGCCGTCCGACACCCCCGGGCTCGCGGGCGTGGACTTCGTGGTCTTCGCCCCGCGCTGGCTGGTCGGCGAGGACACGTTCCGCCCGCCGTACTTCCACCGCAACGTGATGAGCGAGTACATGGGCCTCATCGAGGGCGCCTACGACGCCAAAGCGGAGGGCTTCGTGCCGGGCGGCGGCTCCCTGCACAACATGATGTCCGCGCACGGCCCCGACCGGGAGACGTTCGACAAGGCCAGCGCCGCCGAGCTGAAGCCGCAGAAGATCGACGACGGCCTCGCCTTCATGTTCGAGACCCGCTGGCCGATGACCGCGACCCGGCAGGCCGCGGACGCCGACCACCTGCAGAAGGGATACGACGACGTATGGCAGGGTCTGGAGCGCCACTTCCGGCCGTAATGTCTCGGCCGTAAGCCCGTAGCCTTCGTACGGAGAACCCGTGACCGCCTTCGCACCCGACTCGCTGGTCCTGAACCGCAAGCTGCCGCTCTGGTATCAGGTCTCGCAGTCGCTGCGCGCCTCGATACTGGGCCGCACGCCCGACGCCTCGCTGCGGCTGCCCACCGAGGAGCAGCTCGCCGCCCACTACGGCGTCAGCGTGCTGACCATGCGCCAGGCCCTCAAGGAACTGGAGGGCGAGGGGCTGATCAGCCGGCACCGGCGACGCGGCACGTTCATCGAGCCGGGTGCCCGGCGGTCCACCCCGCGCCGGCTGCTGGGCTCGATCGACGCGATCGTGGCCCAGCAGTCGGGCGAGCGGACCACGGTCCTCGGGCACGGCCCCGAGCCGGTGCCGGGCGAGCTCGCCGAGTACTTCCCGGACGTGCCCGAGGTGGTGGCCTACCGCCGGCTGCGGCGCGACGGGGAGAGCGGCGAGCCCACCAACTGGGCGGAGAACGCGGTGCTCCCCGAGCTCGCGGCCGCCCTCGATCCGGCCGATCTGGAGCGCTGGCCGATGACGAAGGTGCTGCGGGACGTGGTCGGGGTGCGGATCAGCCGCATCACGGACACCGTCGAGGCGCGCCTCGCCGACCCGGAGACGGCGGGTCTGCTCCAGGTCCCCCTCCTCTCGCCGATCCTCCACTACACCGGCGTGACCTACGACGAGGACGGCAGGGTCGTCGACGTGGCCCGCATCCGCTACCGCGGCGACCGCTTCTCCTTCACGGTCACGGTCGAGGCCCACTGAACGCTGGAGCGGCACGGAGGGCCCTCGTTAGCATGCGGGGCGTGACGAATGCGCCCGGAGCGGACGACGCCCCGCCCCTCCTCGACGAGCTCATGCCCTGGTCCGTCGCGCCGCTGCGGTTCGGGCGGGGCTGGATCATCGCACCGGACGCGCGGACGCTGCGGGCCCGCTGGGAACGGCTGACGGCCGCCGAGGGCGCCGAGCGGGAGGCGCTCTTCCGCCCGAGCCGGGCGCGGACCCCCGGCAGCGCGGTGGCCGCGCTGCCCGGACAGCGCAGCGGGACCGTGCGGTTCGCGCGCGAGTCGGGCCCGTGCCCGGAGCCGGTACGGGTGGCCCCCGGGCCGTTCGACGAGCAGTGGCTGCTGCCCGACCACCGGCTGATCGACACCGCGCGCCCGGAGCTGTGGCGGGTGGCCGGGGAGCCGCAGCTCTTCGCCGTCGAGCAGGGATACGTGCCGGGCGCGGCCGGTCCCGCGCTCCTGGTGACGGCTGCGCTGCCGGAGGGCCGCTCCCCCGCGGGCCGCCCCGGCCGCATCCGTCCGCTGTTCCGCCGGCCCGGGGGGCTGGAGCCCAACCTCGCGCCCGGCCTGCTCGACTTCCTCGGCCGCCGCTACGGGCACGGCGTGGACGCCCGGGCCTGGCTGGCGTGGACCGTGGCGGCGGCCGTCCCCTCGCCCGCGGGCTGCCGGGTGCCGTTCCCCCGGGACCCGGAGCTGTGGGCCGCGGGCGTCGCGCTGGGCCGCGAACTGGTGGACGTGCAGACGCGCGGAGCCCTGAGCGGGACGAAGCCGCGGCTGCCGGGCGGGCGCCGCCCCTACGTCCGCTCCGCCGTGCCCGCGCGGCCGGCGGAGATGACGTACGAGGCCGGGGAGGAGGCGCTCTGCCTCGGGGAGGGCCGGATCTCCCCGGTGCCGGCGGAGGCGTGGGAGTTCCGGGTCGGCGGGGTGCGGGTCCTGGAGCAGTGGTTCGCGCACCGGACCGCGCCGGCGGAGCCCGGTTCCCTGGAGGCGATCGGCCCCGCGGAGTGGCCCAAGGAGTGGACCTCGGAGCTGCTCGACCTGATCACCGTGCTCGCGCTGGTCGGCGCGCGGGAGGCGGAACGGGCGGCCCTCGCCGCTGCCGTCACGGGTCCCTCGGCCGGGGCCGAGCTGCGGGCGGCCGGGGTGCTCCCGCCGCCCGGCCGGGCCCGCCGCCCCGCCTCGGTGCTGGATCATCACGAGGAGGGCCCGGGAGGCCAGGGCACGCTGGTCTGAGCGGCCCTCGGGCGCCGGGCGGCGCGGGGGAGTCCGGAATCGTCCTGACCGCGCGGTGCGCACCGTGCGATCCGCCGCCACACCCGCGGCCGAGCCCGGCCCCGCGTGACGCACGCCCTGGTGACAGGGGAGGCCGGGCAGGGTAGGCAGGGCTTCCATGAGCACCCAGCCACTCCCGCTCGCCGGGATCACGGTCGTCGCCGTCGAGCAGGCCGTCGCCGCCCCCTTCGCCACCCGGCAGCTCGCCGACCTCGGCGCGCGCGTCGTCAAGGTCGAGCGCCCCGACGGGGGCGACTTCGCGCGGGGGTACGACACCGCGGCCCGCGGCCTCGCCTCCCACTTCGTGTGGTGCAACCGGGGCAAGGAGTCCGTGGCGGTCGACCTCAAGGACCCGAGGGGCCTCGCCCTCGTGCGACGCCTGGTGGCCGACGCCGACGTGTTCGTGCAGAACCTCGCGCAGGGGGCGGCGGCGCGCCTCGGTCTCGACGCCGCCGCCCTGTGCGCCGCCCATCCGCGGCTGATCGCCGTGGACGTCTCGGGGTACGGGGCGACGGGACCGTACGCGCACCGGCGGGCGTACGACATGCTCGTCCAGTGCGAGGCCGGTCTGGTGTCGGTGACCGGCACCCCGGAACGGCCCGTCAAGTCCGGCATCCCGGCCGCCGACATCGCCGCCGGGATGTACGCCTTCTCGGGCGTCCTCGCCGCCCTGGTCCGGCGCGGCACGACCGGCCGGGGCGGCCCGGTGGAGGTCTCCCTGCTCGACTCGCTGGCCGAGTGGATGGGGCATCCCCTGCACCACGGGGCGCACGGAAGCGCCGCCCCGGCGCGAACGGGGCTCGCGCACGCGGTCATCGCCCCCTACGACGCCTATCCGACGTCCGACGGCGGCCTGGTGCTGCTCTCCGTCCAGAACGACCGCGAGTGGCGGCGGCTCGCCGGACAGGTCCTCGGCCGGCCCGGTCTCGCCGACGATCCCGCGTTCGCCACCAACACGGCGCGGGTGGCCGGGCGCGCGGCGACGGACGCCGCGGTCGCCGAGGCGCTGGCCCCGCTGACGACCGCCGAGGCGCTGGCCCGGCTCGACGCGGCGGGGATCGCCTGCGCCCGCCTCAACTCGGTCGCGGAGCTCGCGGAACACCCCCAGCTCACGGCCCGCGACCGCTGGCGGGACGTGGAGTCCCCCGTCGGGCCGCTGCGTTCGCTGCTGCCCCCGATCGTCTTCCCGGACGCCCCGGAACCGCGCATGGACCGCATCCCGGCCCACGGACAGGACACGGACGCCGTCCTCGCCGGTCTCGGCGTGACCGAGGGCGAACTCAAGGAGCTGCGGGACGCCGGGGTCATCGCCTGACGGGGCGCAGGACACGGGCCCCGCGGGCGGGGAGCCGGGGGCCCGTCACGGACGGGAGGGTCCCGCGCGGCCCGCACGGACGGAGGGCGCGACCTCCGGACGGGTGGACGCGCGGTGACGGACGCGCCGCCGTGCGGGCCGGGCGCGGGCGGGCGTGTCGCGCGGGTGCTCCGGACACGACTGAACGCCGGACGGGCGGGGACACGTCCGGCGGAGTCGTGGTCCGGGCCTTGCCGGAGGCCCGGGGGTGAATGCGGGGGTGTCGTGTCGATCAGGCCGGATCAGCGAGCCCGGCACGATCGGCGAGACGCCCCCTAGTGGCGCGCGCCGAAGAGCGAGCGGCGCAGTCGGCGGAGCGGCGCGAAGAGCGAGACGCGCGCGCTGCGGCTGCGGTGGCTGTGCACCGCGGGCTCTCGCGTGCGCGACGTCAGTTCCCGCATCAGCAGCGTCGCCTCGGCCACCTCGCGCTGGGGCACGGCGGGGCCGCCGAGCACCGCGAGATGGCGGTCGAGGCGCGAACTCGTCGCGCTGCTCCCGCAGGTGATGGCAGGCACTCGCGGCCTGCTGCGCATTGCTATCTGTTCCATGTCACTCCCCACCCGTACAAGGGCACCCGGCCCGGGCAGGTTAACCCTATCGCCCCAGCATCACACGCGTGTATCCCGCCGACGGGATTCACCGCACCCGTACGGGGGTTGACGGTCACCGTGCGAATCCATCTGATTCCAGGGCGAGTTGGACAGCACTCGAACAGCTGCCGAACCGTCACGAACCATCCTGCACTCCGGTCGCCCCTGTACGGACACGGAGACCGGTGTGATCTCCGACACCAAGATCGTCACGCCTCTCGCGCCGACCGGCCGGGGGCAGGACGGCACCCCTCGGGCTACCGTGGATCCATGACGGTGATCGCGGGTCGTTACCGGCTTCTGGACGTCCTCGCCGAGGGGGCTACGGGCACCGTCTGGCGCGCCCTGGACGAGACGAGCCGCCACGAGGTGGCCCTCAAGGAGCTGCGGCTCCCGGACGGCGTCCCGCCCGACGACCTCCCCCTCCTGTACGCCCGCCGCGAGCGCGAGGCACGCGCCGCGGCACGGCTCTCCCACCCGGCCGTGGTGCGGGTCCACGGCGTCGCCACCGACGACGGCCGCCCCTGGGTCGTCATGGAGCTGGTCCGCGGCCTCAGCCTCGCCGAGACCCTCGACGCGGACGGCCCCCTGCCCCCGCGCGAGGCCGCACGGGTCGGCGCCGAGGTCCTCGGCGCGCTGCGGGCGGCCCGGGAGGCGGGCGTCACCCACCGCGGACCGACCCCGGACCACGTCCTGCTGGGCAACGACGGACGCGTGGTCGTCACGGGGTTCGGCGCCGACCCCGACTCCCCCGGCCCCCAGGACACCGCACCGGTCCGGGCGCCGGGCCCTGCCGACGACCTGCGCTCCCTCGGGGAGCTGCTCGACACGGCGGCGGGCGGCGGAAGCGGCCCCCTGGGCGCCCTGATCGACCGGCTGCGGGACGACGGCCCGGACGCCCCCGGGGCGGCCGAGCGCGTCGAGGAGGAGCTGCGCCGGCTGGCCGGCGGAACGGCGGCCCCCTTGCGGACGGAGAGCGGTGAGAGGGGTGCGAGCGGCGACGGTCCGCCGCGCGCCGCCGCGGAGGGCGGTCCGGGGCGCGGGCCGGGAGCCGCGCCCGCGGCCGGGGTGGCGGGCGGCTCCGGCCGTCGGTCGCGGCGGGCCGGCGCGGGTGCGCCCCGCCGGGTCCCCGTCCTGGTGGCCGGGGTCGTCGGGGCGCTGCTGATCGCGGGGGCGCTGACGTATCACGCGCTGCGGGACGACGGGCCGGGGGCCGGGCCCGCGCCGGGCGGGGTGTCGAGCACCGCCCCGGCCGGGCCCGGCGTCACGGACGCGGACGGGGACGGGGCTACACCGCGTTCCTGAAGGACGGCAGGTAGCCGCCCGACTGGCCGGCGGCGGTCGGGTGGTACGACTCGCCGATGTTGAGCCAGTTGACGCTGTGCAGCCAGGCGGAGCCGGAGCAGATCTCGTGGCCGGTGAAGGCCGGGACGACGCTGGCGAAGGCGAAGCCGTGGTCGGCCGCGCGCTTGGCGACGGCGGCGTTGAGGTAGTCGGAGGCGCCGTTGATGGCCCTGCGCTCGCCCTCGCTGAGGCCGGCGATGCAGCTGCCGTTCAGCTGGTAGAAGCGCGGATAGCCGAGGACGACGACACGGGCGGAGGGAGCCTTGCCCCGGATCGCGTCGTAGACGGCGTCGAGTTTGCCCGGAAGCGTGGTGTCCACGTAGCTCTTGGCCTGATTCACCCGGCTGACGCAGGTCGCCTCGGACTGCAGCACACAGGTCGTCATGACGTCGGCGAAACCGGCGTCATTTCCCCCGATCGTGATCGACACCAGGTCGGTGGCGGTCGAGAGGGGTCCGAGCTGATTGGCGGTCACATCACCCGTTCGGGCGCCCGAGCAGGCGGTGAAGGCGAACGAGGAGGGGGCGTTCGCGTTCTTCCACAGCACCGGGTACGCCTTCGTGGAGCGCTTGCAGTCGCCGCTTGCGCCGTCGTAACTCCCGGCGCCGACGCCCGAGGAGTACGAGTCTCCCAGCGCCACGTAGTCGAGGGCCGCGGTTTCGGCGGCCTGTGCGGCGCTCGCCCCGGTGAGGGCGAGGACGGCACCGAGCAGGAGCGAGGACGAGAGCGCGGTGAATCTGGACAGTCTCATGGGACCTCCTGTAGCAGGATCTCTGCGCTACCAGGTAGTAGCATCGGATCTGCCGCACCGGAAGTGTTCATGTCAAAACTGGAGCCGAACGGCCCCCGAC
Source organism: Streptomyces sp. NPDC104202 (assembly GCF_055584185.1). NCBI lineage: Bacteria > Bacillati > Actinomycetota > Actinomycetes > Kitasatosporales > Streptomycetaceae > Streptomyces > Streptomyces sp. NPDC104202. The sequence goes on from NZ_JBVJMN010000002.1 coordinate 236,934, forward strand.
CCTCCGTCAGCGACCGTCGATTTCAGGCCACTCCAGGAACCGGAACTTCCGCTCCCACTACATGGCCGATCGAGAGCGCGACAGATTCGCACAACAATGCACAGGAGTGCCGCCCCACCTCGGCGTTCTCTCCTTGCGGGGCGAATGATCGAATCCGATCAGGGAGCTTGCAGATCCGATCCCGAAGCTTCATGAAACTGTGGAAAGTGGGGCCACAGAGGCGGGACTTGCCATACAGTCCCCTTCATCAATACCGTCGTACATCTCACCCGCACCTATCCGTCCGCAAGGCTGCCCTGGGGAGGGCACTCGCCTCGCGACACAGGTGCGGGGCGCGGTAGGGGGGTGCCGTGCTCGGTGTGCGAACGCGCGCCGGGTCGCGGGTACCGCGCGGCCGGTCATGCCAACTCGCTGGTCCCGTGAAGGGATCGATTCCGTGCGGGCGGGCGGGAACCCCCCTTTCGAACCGGACACATCACCGGGTCGCCCAAGGGGTGGGCGGCCCACCGGACGAGAGGGAAAGCAGAACCATGAGCTCGTTCCTGCGCCCATCCACCACGGGCCACGATACGACCGAGCCGAGTCGAATAGCCGCCCAATACCGGGCCATCACCTCGCATCTGGCGATCACCCCACCGGTGAGCGTCGTCATTCCCGCGATGAACGAGGCGGAAAATCTTCCGTACGTCTTCAAGACGCTGCCGGAATGGATCCACGAAGTTGTCCTCGTCGACGGAAACTCCTCCGACGCCACGGTCGACGTCGCACGGGAACTCCGGCCGGACGTCAAGGTCGTGAAGCAGGTCGGCAAGGGCAAGGGCGATGCGCTGATCAGCGGATTCGCCGCCTGCACCGGCGACATCATCGTCATGGTCGACGCGGACGGCTCGGCCGACGGCCAGGAGATCGTCTCCTACGTCTCCGCCCTCGTCGGCGGGGCCGATTTCGCCAAGGGTTCCCGCTTCGCCAACGGCGGCGGCACCGACGACATGACGACCATCCGACGCCTCGGCAACTGGGCGCTCTGCACGCTCGTCAACCGCAAGTTCGGCGCCCGTTACACCGATCTCTGCTACGGATACAACGCCTTCTGGCGCCACTGCCTCGACAAGATCACCCTGGACTGCACCGGATTCGAGATCGAGACGCTCATCAACATCCGGGTCGTCAAGGCCGGTCTCAAGGTGCAGGAGGTGCCGAGCCACGAGTACAACCGCATCCACGGCGTCAGCAACCTCAACGCCGTGCGCGACGGCATCCGGGTCCTGAAGGTGATCCTGAAGGAGAAGGCCGTCGCCAAGGCGGCCCGCCGCCGGCCCGCCCCGTTCTCCGCCGGCGTCCCGCGGGGAGAGACGTCTTGAACGACCGCACGTCCCCGTCCGACTTCTCGGTGGTGATCTGCGTCTACACGGAGGACCGCTGGGAGGACATCCTCGCCGCGGTCGGCTCCGTCCGGAACCAGTCGCTGCCCGCGCTGGAGACGCTGCTCGTGGTCGACCACAACGAGCGGCTGCTCTCCCGGCTCACCGAGGAGTACGCGGACGAGCGGCTCCGGGGAGAGGTGCGGGTGCTCGCCAACGCGGGACCCCGCGGCCTCTCCGCCGGCCGCAACACCGGGATCGCCGCCGCCCGCGGCGACCTCGTCGCCTTCCTCGACGACGACGCCGTCGCCGAGCGGGACTGGCTCCACCACTTCGCCGGCGGCTACGACGACCCGCGGGTGATGGCCGTCGGCGGCCGCACGCTGCCCGCCTGGGCCTCCGGCCGCCGGCCCGCCTGGTTCCCGGAGGAGTTCGACTGGGTCGTCGGCTGCACCTACCGCGGCCTTCCCCCGGGCCGCGTCCCGGTGCGCAACGTGCTCGGCGGCAACGCCTCCTTCCGCCGCACCGCCTTCGACGCGGCGGGCGGCTTCGCCACCGGCATCGGGCGCGACGGCGACCGGCGGCCCCTGGGCTGCGAGGAGACCGAGCTCTGCATCCGGCTCTCCACCGCGCTCCCGGGCGCGGTCCTGCTCATCGACGACCGGGCGGTCATCCACCACAAGGTGCCCGCCGCCCGCGAGCGGTTCGCCTACTTCCGCACCCGCGTCTACGCCGAAGGCCTCTCCAAGGCCCTGGTCGCGGTCAGTGTCGGCGCGCAGAAGGGCCTGGAGTCCGAACGCCGCTACACCACCCGGGTCCTGCCCGCCGGAGTGCTCCGCGGCCTGCGCGACGCGCTCCGCGGCCGCTCCGGCGGGGCCGGGCGCGCCGGCGCCATCGTCACCGGCGTGAGCCTCGCCGCCGGCGGCTACGCGCTGGGCCGGCTGCGTGCCCGGCGCGGCGGCACCACGTTCGCGTGGGGGCCGATCGAACGCGCCGCGGTCCCGCCGTCCACCGGCGTCCCCCAGGGCCGTACGGCGGGGGCCGGCGTCCCCCGGGGCCGTACGGCGGGGGCCGGGGACACGGCGCCCGACGGCCGCGCGGCGGAGGGGGCGGCGTCATGACCGCGACCGGAACCCGCGGAGCCGACCGCCGGGCCGAACCCGGGGGCGAACTCCGCGGGGAGGCCGCGCGCGTGCCGGTGCCGATCCTCATGTACCACGCCGTCGCCCGGGATCCGGCACCCGCCACCCTGGGTCTCTCGGTCACCCCGGAGGCGTTCGCGGCGCAGATGGACGTGGTGGCCGAGCGCGGGTTCACGCCGCTGACCACCGCGGCGCTCGCGGCGGCCTGGCGCACCGGCGGAACGCTCCCCGCCCGGCCGCTCCTCGTCACCTTCGACGACGGCTACGAGGGGGTGCACCGGCACGCCCTGCCCGTGCTCGCCGCGCACTCCTTCGCGAGCACCGTCTTCGTCTCCACCGGCTGGCTGCGGGGCCGGCACGACACGGGCGGCGCGCTCGACACCATGCTGGACTGGGGGCAGGTGCGCGAACTCGCCGACGCGGGCACGGAGATCGGCGGCCACAGCCACACCCATCCGCAGCTCGACCAGCTCGACGCGCGGCGGCTGCGCTTCGAGGCGCTGCGCTGCCACGAGATCGTCGGCGAGGAACTCGGCACCGCCCCCGCCTCCTTCGCCTACCCCTACGGCTACTCCAGCCGCCGGGTCCGCCGGGCGGTCCGCGAGGCCGGCTTCGCCCAGGCGCTCGCCGTCGGCAACGCGCTGGCCTGCCGCTCCCAGGGACCGTACGCCCTGGAGCGGGTGACCGTGCGCCGGTCCACCGGCATCGGGGAGTTCACCCGGCTCGTGGAGGGACGGGGCATCGCGCGGAACTTCGCCGCCGACCGGGTGATGACGAAGGGGTACGCGCTGGTGCGGCGCGCCCGGGGCGCGCTGCGGGGCCACGGGATCTGACGCCGAGCCCGCCGGATCGGTCGCCGGCGGGCCGGCGGGCCCGACGCCGAGGTCACGGGTGGCGGCGCCGGGTCCGGCCCCGATCCGGCACGCCGGCCCGTGGGCACCGCCGGAGATCGTCCCGTTCAAAACACGGTGCACGGAATGCCCGGTTGCCGGATCATGGGCGCCATGGCTGACACTCCACCGGAACCGTCCGAGCCGCAGCGTTCGCTCCCGATCCGCCTCAACCTCGACGACAGCGACTCGCCGTCGGACGTCGTCGACGCGCTGTTCCTCGGCCGCTTCGCGACCGGCGAGCAGCCCCACTCGCACAGCACGACCGTGGACCGGGTCAAGGCGGAGGCGACGCTCCTCCCCGCGGGCGCGCGGGTGCTGCGCGCCGCGAAGGACGACGACCGCAGCGCGCTGCTCGCCGAGGGCGAGGGCTGGACGCTGCTGGTGTCCCGCTGGAACCGGGGCGCCGACGTCACCGTGACGGCCGCCGACGCCGAACTGGCGGAGCGGATCCTGAAGGAGGCCACCGACGGCGCGAAGGACGAGCCCGAGCCGCAGCCCGAGAACGTGACGATGGGGTTCTGGTACGTGTCGCCCCGGCGCGGACCGCACCGGACCACCCGCCAGATCAGCGCCGGGACCTGGGACGAGGTCCGGCCGCACTACTCGGCGCCGGTGGCCGAGTCGATGGACCGGCTCATGAAGGTGACGCCGGACTCCATCGCCGGCCGGCTCCTGCTGCTGCACGGTCCGCCCGGCACGGGCAAGACGTCGGCGCTGCGGACCCTCGCCCGGTCGTGGCGGGACTGGTGCCAGGTGGACTGCGTCCTCGACCCGGAGCGCCTCTTCAACGACGTCGGCTATCTGATGGACATCGCGATCGGCGAGGACGAGGGCACGGCGAAGGGACGCTGGCGGCTCCTGCTCCTGGAGGACTGCGACGAGCTGATCCGCGGTGAGGCGAAGCACACGGCGGGGCAGGCCCTGTCCCGGCTGCTCAACCTGACGGACGGTCTCCTCGGGCAGGGGCGCAACGTCCTGGTCGGCGTCACCACCAACGAGGACCTGGAGCGGCTCCACCCGGCCGTCGTCCGTCCGGGCCGCTGCCTGGCCCGGATCGAGGTCGGTCCGCTGACCCGGGCGGAGTCGGTGGCGTGGCTCGGCCGCGAGGAGGACGTGCCGCGCGAGGGCGCGACGCTGGCGGAGCTGTTCGCCCTGCGCCGCGGCACGCCCCCGGCGGAACTCCCGGAACCCCGCACGGCGGGGGCGGGCCTCTACTTGTAGGGCGCCTCCGGCTGGCTGTCGTACGCCGCGCGCAGGGCCTCGCTCATCGCCGCCTCCGCGGCCTCGCGGCTGAGCCCGAGGCGGCGGGTCTCCTCGGCGTACCGGGCGGCGGCGGTGGCGGCCCTGCGGGTGGCGGCGTCGCCGGCGGCCGCGACGAAGGTGCCGTGACGGCCGCGGGTCTCGATGACCCCGTCCGCCTCCAGTGCCTTGTACGCCTTCGCGACCGTGTTCGCGGCGAGGCCCAGCTGCTCCGCGAGCCCGCGCACCGTCGGCAGCTTGTAGCCGACCGGAAGTCTGCCCGACCGGGCCCGCTCCGAGATCTGGGCACGCAGCTGTTCGTACGGAGCGGTGGTGGATTCGTGGTCCACGGCGATGGTGAGTGTCACCCCGCCGATTCTGCCCCCACCCCGCCGGAAAAGGGGAGGCGGCTGCGTCCCCGCACCCGTAGCGTGCGGGGACATGACTGTGATCGTCCGTGACGCGACGGCCGAGGACGCGGCGGCATTCGCCCGGGTCCGCCGGTCCGCGCTCCCCTTCATGCTCGCTACGGCCGAGCAGCTGCGCTTCGACTGGGCGCACGCCCATCCGGAGAGCCACTACCGCCCGCTCGTCGCCGTGACCGACGAGGACGGGATCGTCGGGACCGCGCAGGTGGGGATCGCCCACGACGCCCCGGAGCCCGGCATCGGCTACGCGAACGTGTACGTGGACCCCGCCCGCCTGGGCCGCGGCGCCGGATCGCTGCTGCTGCGCACCGCCGAGGAGTACCTCGCCGGGCGGGGCGCGCACACCGTGTACAGCTGGGTCCTCGACGCGCCGGGGAACCGCGCCTGGGCCGAGCGCCGCGGCTACGCGCCGAGCCGGTCCGCGCACTTCCTCCGGCTGGACCTGACGACGGCCGGACTGCCGGAGCTCCAGGCCCCGCCGGCCGGTGTCCGGGTGCTCACCGCGGAGGACTTCGCGGACGACCCCCGGCCGCTGTTCGAGCTGGACGCGGTGACGACGGCGGACGAGCCGGGCGACGTCGGGGCCGAGCTCGCCGACTACGCGCACTGGCGGAAGACCACCTGGGAACACCCCCATCTGGACCGGGCGCTGACGACCGTCGTGGTGGTCGACGGGGTGCCCGCGGCGTTCAGCGCGGCCCACACGGACGGGCTCGGCCGGTACTCCTCCGGCATGACGGGGACCTCCCCCGCCTTCCGCGGCCGCGGACTGGCCAAGCTCGCCAAGAACACGTCCCTGCACCGGGCCCGCGCCGCGGGCTGTACGGAGGCGTTCACCGGGAACGACGCGGGCAACGGCCCGATGCTGGCGATCAACGAGTGGTTCGGCTACGAGATCGGCGCGACGGAGGTGCGGCATGTCCGGACGATCGGTTGAGGTGACCCTCACGAAGGCCGGACGGACGAAGATCCGCTACCCGGCCGAGGTCCTCGTCGAGGAGGGCGCCCGGCTCTCGGTGCGCGCCCCGTGGGCGGCCGAAGGGGTGCGGGACTTCGGCTTCGTGCGCTTCGAGCCGGGCGACGTCTTCGTGGAGCACTACTGGAGCGACCGCTGGTTCACGGTCAAGGAGGTGTGGTCCGCCGACGGCGTCCTGAAGGGCTGGTACTGCGACATCACCCGGCCGGCCGTGATCGACGGCTCCGGGGTGGTGGTCGAGGACCTCGACCTCGACCTGTGGGTGTCGGCGGACGGCAGCGAGGTGCTGCGGCTGGACGAGGACGAGTTCGCCGCCGGCGGCCTCGCCTCCTCCGACCCGGAGGCGGCGGCCCGCGCGGTCGTGACCCTCGACGAGCTCGAAGTCCTCGGCCGCGAGGGCCTGATCGACCTGCTGCGGTAGGAGGCGTCCGGGCTCAGCCCTCGTGGAGGGCGACGTCGGACTCCCGGGTGGCGAGGAAGCCCGGGGTCGGCAGGCCCGTCTCACCGGTCGTGAGCTGCATGAGCGTGGCCCGGACGCGGGCCGCGCCCGGCTGGTAGGCGGCGTCCTTCACGACGGCGTCGTTGACCCAGGTGTGGACGCGGCCGTCGCAGACGGCCCGGGTGCCGCCGATCCCGGCGCGCCGGTCCCCCTGGACGAGGGTGGAGCCGACGAAGACGGGGCCGGCGCTGTCGTCGAGACAGCGGTAGGTGCCGGAGAGGGTCACCGTGCTGTCGGAGGCGACGACGCCGACGGCGTCGACGGTCACGCCGTCGGCCTCCCTCGCGTGCGCGAGGGGGGCCGTGGCGGCGGTGACGGCGGCCAGCAGGCCGGCGGCGAGGACGAGGCGGACGCGCATGACGCGGGGTCCTTTCGGAGTGGGGGATGGTGCTGCCCGCCAGGGATACCGGATCAAGCCGCCGACTGACCGAAACTCACTCCATCGGCGGCGAGTTGACCCCCGCCCCGCGCATACCGTCCTACGGTCGGAGCGGCGCGCGCCGACCGGTCGCCCGCTTCAGCAGCGGCCAGGCCAGCAGGATCGCGACGACCGCGTAGACCGTGACCGAGAACGGCGTGTTCACCAGTCCCGTCAGCGACCCGTCGCTGATCTGCAGGGCGCGCCGGAGCTGCTGCTCGGCGGCCGGGCCGAGGATCACCCCGATGACGGCCGGCAGCACCGGCAGGCCGTAGCGCCGCATCCCCAGGCCGATCAGGCCGATGACGAGCAGGATGACCAGGTCGAGTGCCTCCCCGCCCACCGCGTACGCGCCGACGGCGGCGAAGAAGAGGATCCCGGCGTACAGGTACGGGCGCGGGATGCGCAGCAGCTTGGCCCAGACGGGCGCGAGCGGCAGGTTGAGCGCCAGCAGCAGCACCATGCCGACGAACAGCGAGGCGATCAGACCCCAGACCAGCTCCGGTTCCCGCTCGAAGAGCAGCGGTCCGGGCTGGATGCCGTACTGCTGGAACGCGGCCAGCATCACCGCGGCGACGGCCGTCGTCGGCAGGCCCAGGGTGAGCATCGAGACGAGCGTCCCGGCCGCCGAGGCCGAGGCCGCCGACTCGGGCCCGGCGACGCCCTCGATGGCGCCCCTGCCGAACTGCTCCCCGTGCTTCGAGAGCCGCTTCTCCGTCACGTACGACAGGAAGGTCGGGATCTCCGCGCCGCCGGCCGGGATCGCGCCGAACGGGAAGCCGATCAGGGGCCCGCGCAGCCAGGACTTCCAGGTCCTCCGGACGTCGTCCCTGCCCAGCCAGGGGCGGCCGACCGGAATGGCCTCCCCCGCCGTGCGGCGCAGGTGCGCGGCGACCCAGAGGGCCTCGCCGATGGCGAAGAGGCCGACCGCGACGATGACGACGTCGACGCCGTCGGCGAGCTGGAGCGAACCGAAGGTGAGGCGCTGCTGCCCGGTCATCTGATCGAGACCGACCAGGCCGATCGTCAGGCCGATCAGGAGCGAGGCGAGGCCGCGGATGCGGGAGGAGCCCAGGACCGAGGTCACCGCGATGAAGGCGAGGACCATCAGCGCGAGGTAGTCCGGGGCGCCGATGTCGACGGCGAGCGCGGCGACCGTCGGGGCCAGGACGACGAGCAGGACCGTGCCGATCATGCCGCCGGCGAAGTGGCCGACGGCGGCGGCGGCGAGCGCCTGCGCGCCCCGCCCCTCCTTCGCCATGGGATGGCCCTCGAGGGCGGCCACGACGGCGGCGCTCTCGCCCGGGGTGTTGAGCAGGATCGAGGTGGTGGAGCCGCCGAACATGGCGCCGTAGTAGATGCCGGCGAACATGATGAACGCGCCCGTCGGTTCCAGGCCGTACGTCACCGGCAGGAGCAGGGCGACGGCCATGGCGGGGCCGATGCCGGGCAGCACGCCGATGGCCGTGCCGAGGAGCACGCCGATCGCGGCCCACAGCAGGTTCATCGGGGTGAGCGCGGTCCCGAAGCCGTCGATCAGGGAGGTGAGGGAATCCACGGGTCAGATCACTCCCATCAGCGGGCCGCCGGGCAGCGGGACGCCGAGCAGCTTGTCGAAGACGACGTAGGTGAGCAGCGACAGGCCGGCCGCGATCAGCGGGTCGCGGTGGACACGGCGGCTGCCGAGGGCGTGGGCCGCGCCCCAGAAGAGGAGGGCGCCGGCGACCGGGAAGCCGACGGGGCCGATGAGGACGGCGAACGCGAGGAAGACGCCGGCGAGGAGCAGGACCGTGCGCCAGTCGGCGGGCTCGGACAGGTCGACGTCCTCGCCGCTCTCGGCCTCGCCCCGGCCGCCGCGCAGGACGTCGACGGCCAGCAGGACGGCGACGGCGAGCAGACCGCAGCCGACGACGAGGGGGACGGTGGCCGGGCCGACCGGGCCGCGGCCGGTGACGTCGGCGTCGAGGGTGACCGCGTCGGTGAGGACGAGGACGCCGAGGAGGAAGAGGAGGACGCCGACGCCGAGTTCGGAACGCTCGCGCCACCAGGCGGCGAGGTCCTTCTTCCCGGTGTCCACGGGTGCGGTGGTCACAGGCCCAGCTCCTTCAGGACGGATCCGACCCGACGGTCCTGCTCGGCGAGGAAGGCGCCGAACTCCTCGCCGGGCAGGAAGGCGTCGTCCCAGCCGTGGGTCTTCAGCGACGCGCGCCACTGCGGGGAGTCGTGCAGCTCGGTCACCAGGCCGACGAGCTTGTCGCGCTCGGCGTCGGCGAGGCCGGGCGGGGCGACGATGCCGCGCCAGTTGGTGAACTCGGTGTCCAGGCCCGCCTCGCGGAGGGTGGGGGCGTCGAGGCCGGGGACGCGCTTCGGTCCCGTGACGGCGAGCAGGCGCAGCTCGCCGGCCTTGATCTGGTCGAGGTACTCGCCGACGCCGGAGACGCCGAAGGCGACCTTGTCGCCGAGGATGGAGGCGAGGAGCTCGCCGCCGCCGTCGAAGGGCACGTAGTTGACGTCGGCGGGGGCGATCCCGGCGGCCTGCGCCATCAGCATCGGGGCCAGGTGGTCGGGGCCGCCGGGCGAGGAGCCGCCGCCGACGGGCAGCTTGCCGGGGTCCTTCCGCCAGGCGGCGAGCAGCTGGTCGACCGTCCGGTACGGGGAGTCCTTGCCGACCACGACGATGTCCTGCTCCTCGGTGAGCCGGGCGATCGGGGTGGTGTCGGCGAGGGTCCTGGGCGTCTTGTTGGTGTGGACGGCGCCGACGACGCCGAGACCCATGGACATCGCGAGCCGGCCGTTGCCGCGCTCGCCGACGAGCCGGGTGAGTCCGACGGTCCCGCCCGCGCCGGGCAGGTTGAAGACCTCGATGTCGCCGGTGAGGTCCGCCTCCTCGGCGTTCTTCGCCGCCGTCCGGGCGGTGATGTCGTAACCGCCGCCGGGGGTGTTGGGGACCATGACGCGCAGGCCGGGTATCCGCGTGCCGGTGTCCGCGCCGCTGCCGGGGGTGAGCAGCGGCGGGACCACCAGGACGAGCAGAGCCGCCCCGAGGAGGGCGAAGGGGGTGCGCAACCGCACGTGAGCCGCCTCTCGGCTGGAGGGATGGGGGGTGTGAGGTGGCCCACATGTTGCCGGTACGTGAAGAAGCTGTCTCTCTTCCGCAATCAACGGACGTTGTGGTCCTTGTGGTCGGGACCTACCGTGTCGGCGTGACGAACGTGCTGGTGGTGGACGACGACTTCATGGTCGCCCGGCTGCACTGCCGCTATGTGTCGGCGGTGCCGGGGTTCCGGGTGTCCGGGGTCGCGCACAGCGGCGCCGAGGCCCTCGGCGCGGCCGAGCGGCTCCGGCCCGACCTCGTCCTCCTCGACGTCTTCCTGCCCGACATGGACGGCGTCCAGGTGCTGCGCGACCTGCGGGCCGCCGGCCACGCGGTGGACGCCCTCTTCATCACGGCGGCCCGGGACGCCGCCACGATCCGCTCGGCGCTGCGCGCGGGCGCCCTGCACTACCTGATCAAGCCCTTCAGCCAGAGCGCGCTCCACGAGCAGCTGCGCCACGTCGCCTCCCTGCGCACCCGCCTCGACGACCTCGACGAGGCCCGCCAGGAGGACGTCGACCAGATCTTCGGCACCCGTCCCCGCGGCTCCCGCGACCTCCCCAAGGGCCTCGCCGCCCCCACCGCCGAACTCGTCGACTCCGTCCTGCGCGCCCACCCCGAGGGCCTCTCCGCCACCGAGTGCGCCCAGGCCGGCGCCCTCTCCCGCGTCAGCGCCCGCCGCTACCTCGAGTACTTCGCCGCCACCGGCCGCGCCGAAGTCACCCTCCGCTACGGCGGCACGGGCCGCCCGGAACGCCGCTACCGCCGCCTGGGATGAGCTTCCTCAGGCGGTGCTTACCCCCGCCTTAAAGCGGTCCTAAGGATCGCCGCATCCCCTTCTTCGAGGGGTTTTCGGTGGGTGGCGGGGGCTAGCGTGCGGGGCGTTCACCCCCCACAGACCCTCGTGAAGGAGCTGTCCCCCCATGACTTCTCGCCGTACGGCCGTGGCCGTCGCCACCACCACCGCAGGACTGACGCTGGCCGGGCTGATGTCCGGGAGCGCGTATGCGCACGGGTCGATGACGGATCCGGTGAGCCGGGTGGCGGCCTGTTACGCGGAGGGGCCGGAGGCGCCGAAGTCGGCGGCGTGCAAGGCGGCGGTGGCGGCGAGCGGGACGCAGGCGTTCTACGACTGGAACGGGGTGAACATCGCGAACGCGGCGGGGAACCACCGTCAGTTGATCAAGGACGGGAAGCTGTGCAGCGCGGGGAACGAGAAGTACCGGGGGCTGGACCTGGCGCGGGCCGACTGGCCGGCCAGCACGATGAGCTCCGGCTCCCACACCTTCCGCTACAAGGGGACGGCGCCGCACAAGGGGTCGTTCGCGCTGTACGTGACGAAGGACGGGTACGACCCGGCGAAGCCGCTGAAGTGGTCGGACCTGGAGGAGAAGCCGTTCGTGACGGTGACGGACCCCGGGATGCAGAACGGTGACTACGTCTTCCAGGGGACGGTGCCGAAGAAGTCGGGCCGTCATCTGATCTACTCGGTGTGGCAGCGGTCGGACTCCCCCGAGGCGTTCTACACGTGCTCCGACGTGGTGTTCGGGAAGGACGGCGGCGGTACGGCCCCGGGGCCGAAGGACCCCGCCCCGACCGCCTCCGCGCCCACCGCCCCGACCGCCACCGCCCCGACCGAGGAGCAGATCGAGGACGGCGAGGACAAGTCCACCGTGCAGCACGGCGGGCACGGGTCGACGGCGTCGGCCCCGGCGCCCTCCGCGCCCTCGTCCGGTGCGTCCGCGGGCGGCGCGTCCTCCGGCGGCGCGGCGGGCAACGCGCCGGTGCCCGCCTCCGGTGGGGAGACGGGCACGGAGCTGGCGGAGACCGGTGGCGACTCCGCCACCCCGTTCGTCGCGATCGGCGGCGCCGCCGGGCTCGCGCTGGGTGCGACCCTGCTGTTCTCGACGACCCGGCGGCGCCGCAACCGCGTCTAGCCGACGACCGAGAGGCAGGTCGTCGGGGTGGCGTGGGCCGGGTCGAGGGCGTTGGCGACCTCGTGGAAGGCGACCCGGTCCACGGTGCCGATGGCCACGTGCTCGGAGAGGTCGAGGGCGCACTTGTCCTGGATGAGGACGTTGGTGACGTTCGGGCCGCTCAGGAACTGCGAGCGCCACGGCGTGACGACCTCGTCGTACTGGCTCGCGATGACGTGGTAGCGGACGCCGGGCACGGTGTCGCCGCCCTCGTTGAGCTTGGTGATGAAGGCCGAGCCGGCGATCTGGTCGGCGAGGCCGGGGGTCGCGGAGCTGATCAGGTCCTCGGCCCCGGGGAAGTACGGCAGGAGCTTGGTGAGGCCGAGGAGGGTGGTGCCGTGGTTGTCGGGGGCGATCCCGACGAGCGCGTTCACCTTCTCGGCCCCGCCGAGGAACTTGAGGTACCAGCGGGGCATCATGCCGCCCTGGGAGTGTCCGACGAGGTCGGCCTTGGGGGCGCCGGTGGCGGCGAGGACCCGGTCGACGTAGGCGTCGAGCTGGCCGGCGGAGGCGGCGATGGGGCCGAGCCCGTGGAAGAGGGGCACGTTCGGCAGCTGGCCGTAGTCGAGCGAGAAGACGCAGTAGCCCCGGTTCACGAGGTAGGGCGCGAGAACGAGCCAGTTGTCGACGGAGTTGCCGAAGGTGCCGTGGACGAGGACGACGGGCCTCGGGTGGGCGGCGGAGGGCTTGCAGGAGAAGTCGTTCCAGCCACGGCTGGACGCGGCGCTCTGCTCCTGGGCGGAGGCGGCGGCGCTGGGGGCGAGGGTGGCGGCGGCGGTCAGCAGCAGGACGGACAGCGCTCTGACGGCGCGCTTCCAGGACTTCGGGGGCAGCATCGGGCGATCTCCTTGCGGCTCAAGGGGATGGTGGGGGTGCTGTGCCCTGCGGTCCGGACCACAAGTGGGGATGCGCCATGGGGGGCGCTTCAGCCAAGCTACGCACCGGTAGCCACGACTGGGAAGTTACGCGTCGGTAAAAAGTGAGGTGTCGTCACGGCGCGCCCGCGGGAGCATGATCAGGCCGCGAGGGAACCCGGGAGGACCGCCCGCGGGCCGAACTTCGCCCGGGCCAGGTCGGCGACCGCCTCGATCCGCCGGGCCTTCTCGTCCGCGGGGTCGAGGGAGAGCTGGTGGGCGGAGCCCTCGGCGTCCGTGAGGCCCTCGGCGCGCAGCGCGATGCCCCGGACACGGGCCCGCTGGAGGCCGAGGGAGTCGTGGACGGCGTACGCGAGGGCGGTGAGCGCGGCGGTGTGCGCGGTCGGTTCGGGCAGGGCGCGGCTCCGGGTCGTCGTGGTGCGGTCGGCGTAGCGCACGGTGACCGCGAGCGAGCGGCACACCTGGCGTTCCGTCCGCAGCCGGGCGCCGAGCTCGGTGGCGAGGGAGAGGAGCGCCCTGCGGTGCGCGTCCCGGTCGGTCTCGTCGTGCGGGAAGGAGCGCTCGGCCGCGGCCGAGCGGGCGGCGGCGTTCGGGACGACGGGGGTGCGGTCGATGCCCCGGGCCCGTTCCCACAGGTCGCGGCCGGCCTTCGCGCCGACGAGCCGCTGGAGGACGGCGAGCGGGGCGTCCGCGACGCGGCCCGCGGAGTCGAGGCCGTAGCCGCAGAGGGTACGGGCGGTGGCGCGGCCGACGCCGTCGAGGGCGACGACCGGCCGGTCGCGCAGGAAGGCCGCCGGGTCGTCGACGACCAGGGTGACGCCGGGCCGGGCGTCGCGGGCCGCCATCCGGGCGAGCATCGGGTTGGGTCCGGCGCCGATGACGCAGTCGACGCCGTGGAGGGCGAGCGCCCTGACCCGGATCACCGCGGCGAGTTCGGCGGGGCCGCGGCCGAAGTAGCGCAGGGCGCCGCCCATGTCGGCGAGCAGGGTGTCGGGCGGGGTCGCCTCGACGACGGGGGTGAACGCGCCGAGCAGGTCCACCAGCCGGGGCAGCATGACCTCGGTCCCTCCGCCCGGGGAGGAGGGGGTGTCGAGGCGGAATCGTACGCAGAGGATCATCCCGCGCTCCCGGGGCTGCTGTGCCAGAGTCTGCGCGCCGGGGTGGCGGCGCCCTCCCCGGCGGGCCGGAGGTCGGCCCAGGGGTTCATCTCGTAGCCGGTGGGCAGGGTGATGCGCCGGCCGTCGTCGGTGCTCTCGGCGGCGGGCGGCGTCTCGGCGAGCCGCTCCCCCACCGCTTCGAGGCCGCCGGTGGCCCGGAGTTCGGCCAGTTCGGCGAGGTTCCAGGCGGCGGAGCCGACGACGCTGAGGCTGCGCGGGCCGCGCCGCTGCACCACGCCCCGGACCAGGAGCAGCCAGGAGTGGAAGACGGTGTGGGCGCACGCGGCGTGGGCGTCGTCGAAGAAGGCGAGGTCGACCAGGCCGGTGCCGTCGTCGAGGGTGCTGAAGATGACGCGCTTGCCGGAGCGGATGGGCGGGGTCTGGGTGGCGGCCTTGGCGCCGGCGACGAGGACGGTCCGGCCGTGGGGGGTGTCGCGCAGCCGTCGGGCGGTGACGACGCCGAGTTCGCGGAGGAAGGCGTGGTGGTCGTCCATGAGGTGGCGGGAGGCGTCCATGCCGAGGACGCCGAGTTCGGCGCTGAGGCGTTCGCTCTCGTCGAGGTCGGGCAGGCCGATGGGGGCGGTCTTCCCGCCCTGGGCGAAGGGCAGTTGGCCGCCGTGGGAGGCGGCGCCGCGCTGGACGCGCCGGAGTTCGGCGAGGTGGAGCAGGAGGTCGCGGCGGTTGGCGCCGAAGGCGTCCAGGGCGCCGACCTGGGCGAGGCGTTCGGCGACGGGGGTGCGCGGGCGGGCCCGTTCCCAGAAGTCGAGCAGGGAGGCGTAGGGCTGTCCGGCCTCGATGCGGCCGCTCTCGGCCTCGCTGATGCCGTGGACGTCGGTCAGGCCGAGCCGGAGTCCCCAGACCGGAGGCTCGTCGGACACCAGTTCGATCCGATGGGCGACCGCCGACCGGTTCACGTCGAGCGGGAGCACCGGCACCCCGCGCCGCCGCGCGTCCGCGAGCAGCAGCCGCTTGGGGTACATGCCGGGGTCGTGGGTGAGCAGCCCGGCGTAGAAGGCGGCCGGGTGGTGCGCCTTGAGCCAGGCGGACTGGTAGGTCGGCACGGCGAAGGCGACCGCGTGCGCCTTGCAGAAGCCGTACGAGCCGAAGGCGGCGACGATCTCCCAGGTGCGGGCGACGGTGTCGGCGTCGTAGCCGCGCAGCGCGGCGAGCCGTCCGAACCAGACCTTGATCCGGCCCTGCGACTCGGGGTCCGAGAGCCCGCGCCGCACCTGGTCGGCCTCGTCGCGGCCGCAGCCGGTGATGATCCGGACGATCTCGATGATCTGCTCGTGGAAGACGACCACGCCGTACGTCTCCTTCAGCGCCTCCTCCAGGTCGGGGTGCGGGTAGCGGACGGGGGCACGCCCGTGCCGGGCCTCGATGAAGGGGCGGACCATGTCGGCGGCGACCGGGCCGGGGCGGAAGAGGGAGATGTCGACGACGAGGTCGTGGAAGGTCGCGGGCTGGAGCCGGCCGACCAGGTCGCGCTGGCCCGGGGACTCGATCTGGAAGCAGCCGAGGGTCTCCGTGGAGCGGATGAGCCGGTACGTCTCGGGGTCGCCGTCCGGGATCGCGTCGATGTCCACGCGTCCGCCCGTGGCCCGCTCGACCTCGGCGACGGCGTGGGCCATCGCGGACTGCATCCGCACCCCGAGGACGTCGAGCTTGAGCAGCCCGAGGTCCTCCACGTCCTCCTTGTCGAACTGGGACATGGGGAACCCCTCGCCGCTGGTGGGGACCACGGGGGTACGGGTGAGCAGGGAGCCGTCCGACAGGAGCACCCCGCAGGGGTGCATGGCGGTGCCGCGGGGCAGCGCGTCGAGCGCCTCGACCAGCTCCCAGAACCTGCCGTACCGCTCCTCGTCCCGGCGGGTCTCCCCCGCGAGCTCGCGCAGCTCGGGCAGTTCGTCGAGGGCGGCGAGCGCGTCCCGGGCGCGGATGTGCGGGAACGCCTTGGCGATCCGGTCGATCTCGGCCGGGTCCATGGAGAGGGCCGCGCCCACGTCCCGTACGGCGTGGCGGACGCGGTAGGTCTCGGGCATGGCGACGGTGGCGACCCGCGCGGTGCCGAAGCGGTCGATGATCGCCCGGTAGACCTCCAGGCGACGGGCGGACTCGACGTCGACGTCGATGTCGGGGAGGGCGGTGCGGCGCTTGGAGAGGAACCGTTCCATCAGCAGTCCGTGCTCCACCGGGTCGGCGTGGGCGATGCCGAGGAGGTGGTTGACGAGGGAGCCCGCGCCGGAGCCCCGGGCGGCGACCCGGACGCCCATGGACCGGACGTCGTCGACGACCTGGGCGACCGTCAGGAAGTAGGTGGCGAAGCCGTGGTGGGCGATGACGTCCAGCTCGCGGTGCATCCGGTCCCAGTAGGCGCGCCGGTTCCCGTACCCCTTCAGGACCATGCCGGCGGCGGCGCGGGAGGCGAGGACGCGCTGGGCGGTGCGGTGTTCGGCGCCGACGAGGTGCGGTTCGGGGAAGTGCGCGGAGCCGATGCCGAGGTCGTCCTCGGGGTCGACCAGGCAGGCGGCGGCGACGGCGGCGGTCCGGTCGAGCAGCCGGTGGGCGGCGTCGCGGCGGAAGCCCGCGGCCTCGACGATCCGCTCGGCGGCGGCCAGCATGCCGTCGGTGTCCGCGGCCCCGTGGGCGCCGCGGGTCCCTTCGAGCCCCTTGAGCCACGCCTCGCCGCTGTCGAGTTCCCTGCGGGGGTCGACGGGGACGAGCCGGCGGGCGGAGTCGAGGACGTCGGCGACCGGCCCCTGGCCGGGGTCGGCGTAGCGGACGGCGTTGGTGAGGACGGGCCGGACCCCCTGCTCGGCTGCGAAGCCGACGGTACGGGCGGCGAGCCGCAGGGAGCCGGACCCGGCACCGGGGCGCCCGTGGTGGACGGCCGCCAGGCACAGCGCCTCGCCGTACCGCTCCCGCCAGGGGGCGAGCAGCCGGGCGGCCCGGTCGGGGCGGCCCGCGGCGAGGGCGCGGCCGACGTCGGAGTCGGGGCCGAGCAGGACGGACACGCCGTCGTCGCGCAGGGCCGCCCAGGGCAGCAGGGGGCGCTCCCCCTCCCCGGCGTGGGCGGCGGTGATCATCGCGCAGAGCGAGGTCCAGCCGGTGCGGGAGCGGGCGAGGAAGACGGCGCGGGGCGCGGACTCGTCGACGAAGGCCCCGCCGCGGACGGGGACCCGCCGGGCGGAGCCGCGGTCGACGGCGGGTCCGGGGGGTTCGGGGAGCGCGTACGCGAGGTCCACGCCGAACAGCGGGCGGACGCCCTCCTTCGCGCACGCCTTCGCGAAGCGGACCGTGCCGGCGAGGGTGTCGCGGTCGGTCAGGGCGAGCGCGTCCATGCCCCGCTCGGCGGCGCGGGCGGCCAGCCGTTCGGGGTGGGAGGCTCCGTAGCGGAGGGAGAAGCCCGAGGCGGCCTGCAGGTGCGTGAATCCCGGCATGGCTGGCGCACCTCCCGTACTCCGCGTCGAATTCGTACGTACGTTCTCACCCCCGGAGTCCCAGCCTAGCTTATTTTCGAACATTCGTACGATAACCCGTTCGGGCTTGCCCCACCTGCGGAAACACCGCCCTCCCCGGAGCCTGGGGGGCATGAGTCTCGTCGATGAACTGAAAAGCGCCGTCACCCCACGGGCCGCCCTGCTGGTGGCCGGGGTCTTCGCCCTCCAGCTCCTGTTCATCACCTCGTACGTCGGGGCCCTGCACAATCCGAAACCCGTGGACGTCCCCTTCGGCGTGGCCGCCCCCCAGCAGCAGGTCGCCACGGCGCTGAACGACCGGCTGGAGACGCTGCCCGGCGACCCCCTCGACCCGCACGTGGTCCCGGACGAGGCCGAGGCCCGCGACCAGATCATGAACCGGGAGATCGACGGGGCCCTGATCGTCGACCCCCGGGGCCGCACCGACACCCTGCTCGTCGCCTCCGGCGGCGGCAAGGTGCTCTCGGCGACCCTGGAGGCGATGATCACGAAGCTGGAGGCGGCCAACCAGCGCCTCGTCAGGACCGTCGACCTGGCCCCCTCCTCCTCCCAGGACTTCAACGGGCTCTCGGCCTTCTACCTGGTCATCGGCTGGTGCGTCGGCGGCTACATCTGCGCCGCGATCCTGGCGATCAGCGCGGGCTCGCGGCCCGCCAACCGGGAGCGGGCGATCATCCGGCTCGGGGTGCTCGCGCTCTACGCGGTGCTCGGCGGACTCGGCGGCGCGATCATCGTCGGCCCCGTCCTCGGCGCCCTGCCCGGCAGCGTCGCGGCCCTGTGGGGCCTGGGCGCCCTGGTGGTCTTCGCCGTCGGCGCCGCCACCCTCGCCCTGCAGTCCGTCTTCGGGATCGTCGGCATCGGCCTGGCGATCCTGCTCATCGTGATCGCCGGCAACCCCAGCGCGGGCGGCGCCTTCCCGCTGCCGATGCTGCCGCCGTTCTGGCGGGCGATCGGCCCGTACCTGCCACCGGGCGCGGGCACCTGGGCGGCCCGCTCCATCGCGTACTTCAAGGGCAACGACATGACCGCCTCGATGGTGATCCTGTCGGTCTGGGCGATCGTCGGCTCGGCCGTCACCCTGGTGCTCTCCTCGGTGAAGCGGCACCCGAAGGAGGAGCCGATCGCCGCGGAGGTGGGCGAGGTCCGCCCGTAGGACCACCCGGCCGGCAGAAGGCCCCCGCCGTCCCGGCGGGGGCCTTCTGCCGGCCTAGGCTCCGTAGTAGGCCCGGGCCATCAGTTCCTTCATCTCGTCGATCATCGGCATCCGCGGGTTGGCGGGGGCGCACTGGTCGGCGTAGGCGTTCATCGCCTGCTGCGGCAGTGCCGCCAGGAAGGCCGCCTCGTCGACGCCCTCCTCCCGGAACGAGGCCGGGATGCCGCACCGGGAGCGGAGCTCCTCGACCGCGCGGGCGTAGGACTCCACGCCCTCGGCCGGGGTCGCGGCCGGCAGGCCGAGCGTCCGGGCGATCTCCTGGAACCGCTCCGGGGCCCGGTAGACCTCGGCCTTCGGCCACGGCACGGCCTTGTGGGTGACGGTGCCGTTGTGGCGGATCACGTGCGGGAGGAGCAGCGCGTTCGTGCGGCCGTGGGCGACGTGGAAGGTGTTGCCGAGGGTGTGGGCCATGGCGTGGACCAGGCCGAGGAAGGCGTTGGCGAAGGCCATGCCGGCGATGGTGGAGGCGTTGTGCATCCGCTCGCGGGCCTCGGGCGCCCGCGCGCCCCGCGTCACACAGGTCTCCAGGTTCTCGAAGATCAGCCTGATCGCCTGGAGGCACTGTCCGTCGGTGAAGTCGTTGGCGTAGGCCGAGACGTACGCCTCGGTGGCGTGGGTCAGCGCGTCGAAGCCGGAGTCGGCGGTGACCGTGGCCGGGAGGTGCAGCGGCAGCAGCGGGTCGACGATGGCGACGTCCGGGGTGAGCGCGTAGTCGGCGAGCGGGTACTTCTGCGCGGCCTCGGGGTCGGAGATGACCGCGAAGGGGGTGACCTCGCTGCCGGTGCCCGAGGTGGTCGGGATCGCGACCAGCTTCGCCTTCCGGCCGAGCGCGGGGAACCGGTAGGCGCGCTTGCGGATGTCGAAGAACTTCTCCCTGGCGTCCGCGAACTCGACCTCGGGCCGTTCGTACATCAGCCACATGATCTTCGCCGCGTCCATCGGGGAGCCGCCGCCGAGGGCGATGATCGTGTCCGGCCGGAAGTCCCGCATGGCGGCGGCGCCGGCCCGGACGGTGGCGAGCTCCGGGTTGGGCTCGACGGAGTCGAGGACCTGGAGGACGACGGGCTCCGGGCGGCCGTTCAGGATGTCGGTGACCTTGGCGACGAAGCCGAGGTCGCCCATGGTCCGGTCGGTGACGATCGTGACCCGGTGGACGTCCTCCATCTCGCCGAGGTACCGGATGGCGTTGCGCTCGAAGTAGATCTTCGGCGGCACCTTGTACCACTGCGTGTTGACGGTGCGGCGGCCGATCCGCTTGATGTTGACCAGGTCGACGGCGGTGACGTTGCCCGAGACGGAGTTGCGGCCGTACGAGCCGCAGCCGAGGGTCAGCGAGGGGAGGAAGGAGTTGTAGACGTCGCCGATGCCGCCGAAGGTGGAGGGCGCGTTGACGATGACCCGGATCGCCTTGACCCGGCGGCCGAACTCCTCGGCGAGCTCCTCGTCCTCGGTGTGGACGGCCGCGCTGTGGCCGAGGCCGTGGAACTCGACCATGCGGGCGGAGAGTTCGAGACCGTGCTCGGTGGAGCCGGCCCGGAGGACGGCCAGGACCGGGGAGAGCTTCTCGCGGGTGAGCGGTTCGTCCTCGCCCACCTCGGCGCATTCGGCGAGCAGGACGGAGGTGCCCTCGGGGACCTCGAAGCCGGCCTGCGCGGCGATCCAGTGCGCGGATTTCCCGACCACGTCGGCGTTGAGCCGGGCGCCCGCGCAGTCGGTGGAGTACGCGGTGGTGCCGAAGACGTACTCCTCCAGCTTGGTCTTCTCGGCGGCGGTGACGACATGGGCGCCGAGCCGCTCGAACTCGGTGATGCCCTCCTCGTAGATCTCCGTGTCGAGGACGACGGCCTGTTCGGAGGCGCAGATCATGCCGTTGTCGAAGCACTTGGAGAGCACGATGTCGTGGACGGCGCGGGCGAGCCTGGCGCTCCTGGTGACGTACGCCGGGACGTTTCCGGCGCCCACGCCGAGGGCGGGCTTGCCGCAGGAGTAGGCGGCCTCGACCATCGCGTTCCCGCCGGTGGCGAGGATGGTGGAGACGCCCGGGTGACGCATCAGGAGGCCGGTGGCCTCCAGGGAGGGCTCCTCGATCCACTGCACGCACCCCTCGGGCGCGCCGGCGGCGACGGCGGCGTCGCGGACGGTCCGGGCGGCCTCGGCCGAGCAGTTCTGGGCGGAGGGGTGGAAGGCGAAGACGATCGGGTTGCGGGTCTTGAGGGCGATGAGGGCCTTGAAGATGGTGGTCGAGGTGGGGTTCGTGACCGGGGTCATCGCGCAGACGACGCCGACGGGTTCGGCGATCTCGGTGATGCCGCTCACCTCGTCGCGGCGGACGACTCCGGCGGTCTTCAGTCCGGCCATGGAGTGGGTGACGTGTTCGCAGGCGAAGAGGTTCTTCACCGCCTTGTCCTCGAAGAGGCCGCGGCCGGTCTCCTCCACGGCGAGCCTCGCCAGGTCGCCGTGCGCGCCCAGCGCGGCCAGCGCGGCCTTCTTGACGATGTGGTCGACCTGTTCCTGGTCGAAGGTCTCGAACCGGCCGAGCGCCCCGAGGGCCTCCCGCACCAGTCCGTCCACCATCTCCTTGGCCTCCATGACAGGCACTCCTTCCGGGTCCCTTGGTCCGATGCCTCCATTCGACACCCGATGACCTGCGGAAAGACCAGGAGAAGGGCCTTGAGGGAGAGGCCGGAAGTCCCTTTGTGAAGGGATTCACAAAGGGACGTCCGGGCCTCGCGGCGCGTCAGTACACGCTCACCCCATAGGCGCTCAGCGCCTCCGTGACGGGCTGGAAGAAGGTCGTGCCGCCGGAGGAGCAGTTGCCGCTGCCGCCCGAGGTCAGGCCGATCGCCCGGCTGCCCGAGTAGAGCGGGCCGCCGGAGTCGCCGGGTTCGGCGCAGACGTTGGTCTGGATCATGCCGTAGACGACGTCGCCGCCGCCGTAGTTCACGGTGGCGTTGAGGCCGGTCACCCGGCCGCTGTGGATGCCGGTCGTCGAGCCGCGCCGGGTGACGGACATGCCGACGGTGGCGTTGGCGGCGCCGGTGATGTCGACGCTGCCGACCGCTCCGGACTTGGTCACGGAGCTGTTGGTGTAGCGCACGATGCCGTAGTCGTTGGTCGGGAAGCTCGACCCGGCCGTGGAGCCGAGCACGGTGGTGCGGGACGAGTTGGAGTACCAGGTGCCCGCGCCGTCGGTGCAGTGGCCGGCGGTGAGGAAGTAGTAGTTCCCGGCGCCGTCCCTGACGTTGAAGCCCAGCGAGCAGCGCCAGCTGGTCGCGTAGATCGCGTCGCCGCCGGAGATCAGCTTGCTGAACCTGCCGGGGGTGCGCTCGATGCGCAGCGCCCCCGCGTCGGCCCCGGCCCTGCTCCGGATCCGGGCGATCGCGGCCGGGGAGACGGTGGAGTCGGCGGTGACGACCACGGTGCCGCTCGCGGGGTCGACGCGCCAGGCGGTGCCGGCCACGTCGGCGGCGAGGACGGCGTCGCCGACGGCGGCGAGCCGGGCGGCGCCGACGGCGCCCGTGGCGGTGGGGTCGGCGTGGGCGGTGGGTGCGGCCAGCGCCGCGGCGGCGGCGAGCCCGGCCGCGACGGCGAGCATCCGGACGGTTCTCGTGGGGGTGGTGCGCATGATCCTCACTTCTCGTTCCTCCCGAGGGGGATCGGGGGCCCGCAGTGGGGTGTCGGGCCCGTGAGGCGCCATCAGGTGACGTGTCCCTGACATGCACCTGTGGGCGATACTGGCCCTCCCGGGACGGGTGCACAAGACCGCCGTACGCACAGGGACACGAACCCTTCACACGGAGGGGCGCCCCCGGCCGTCGTGGCCGGGGGCGCCCCGCGTGCCCGTCCCCGCCGGTGCCACCGCGGGGAGGAGGGCCGGTCAGGCGGGGGAAAGCCGCCGCTCGCCGGCCGGGACCGCGGTGTCGAGCGTGTTGCCCGGGGGCGGGAAGGGGCAGAGGAAGTGGTCGGCGAAGGCGCACGGCGGCAGCAGGGCCCGGTTGAAGTCCACCGTCACCGCGCCGTCCGCCGCGGGGACGTCGGGCCGCAGGAACCGGAAGCGGTAACTGTCCCGGCCGCTGGTGGCGTCGGCGAAGACCGCCCAGAGGGTGCCGTCGTCCTCGACGGCCACCTGGAGGACGTGCTCCCCGCCGTGCAGCTCGAAGGAGAGCTCCCCGGACAGCCCCAGACCGCGCTCGACCCCGTCGGCGTTCTCCACCCGCACGCTGCGCCTCGCCCCGTACGGGCGGTAGACGCCGGGCACCACCCAGCGCTCGTCGTACGGGGTGGCCTCGATGCCCCGGAAGGCGCGGCGCGCCTCCGAGCCGGGGTCGAAGTCCCTTACGGCCCAGAGCCCTTCGCGCCGCAGGACCACGAGACGGCGGCCCGCCGCCTCGACCCGGGACGCGTGGATCGGGCCGTGGTCAGCCCCCAGCCGGACCGTGCCCGCGAAGAGCTTCCCGTCGACGGTGAGCCCGTCCTCGGCGACCGCGGTCAGGGTCACCTCGTCGCCGTCCTCCCGCCAGAGGCCGGGCAGTCCCGGCACACGGCCCTCCGGGGCGTCCGCGAGCCAGTGGGTGCCGGTGAGGGAGAGCGGGCCGTACGAGGACGCGACCGCCGCGTCCCGCTGCTCGTGCCAGTGCTGCCAGTCCTGCCGTGGATCCGTGCTCATGGTGTTCCACCCTTCCACACGGGCTCGGGAAGCCCGAGGTGCGAGCGCAGCGTCGTCCCGGAGTACTCCGTACGGAAGACACCCCGCTCCTGGAGCAGCGGGACGACCCGGTCGACGAAGTCGTCGAGGCCGCCCGGGGTGAGGTGCGGGACGAGGATGAAGCCGTCGGCGGCGTCCGTGGCGACGAACTCCTCCAGGGCCGCGGCCACCGTCGCCGGGGAGCCGACGAAGGACTGCCGGCCGGAGAACTCGATGACCGTCTGCCGGATCGAGAGGCCCTTGGCCTCGGAGAGCGCCCGCCACTTCCGGGCCACCGCCACGGGGTCGGCCACCCGCACCCGGCCCTGGACGAGCGTGGAGTCCGGGTCGGGGTCGACGTCGGGGAGCGGTCCGTCGGGGTCGTGGCCCGAGAGGTCGCGGCCCCAGATCTGTTCCAGGGCCAGGATCGCGTTCTGCGGGGAGACCTGCTGCCGGCGGATCTCGGCGGCCCGTTCCTGCGCGTCGGCGTCGGTGTCGCCGAGCACGTACGTCACCCCCGGCATGATCTTCAGATCGCCGGGTTCCCGCCCGTACCGCGCGAGCCGGCCCTTGACGTCGGCGTAGAACTCCCGGCCCGCCTCCAGGGTGGAGTGCCGGGTGAAGACCACGTCGGCGCCCGAGGCGGCGAACTCCCGTCCCTCGGCGGAGTCCCCGGCCTGGATGACGACCGGATGCCCCTGCGGGGAGCGCGGGACGGTGAAGGCGCCGCCGATCCGGAACTGCGGACCGCTGTGGGCGAAGGGCAGGGGCGCGCCGTCCGGCGTCCAGGAGTCCCACAGCTCCCGGGCCGTCGCGAGGAACTCGGCGGCCCGCGCGTACCGGTCGGCCCGGTCCAGATAGCCGCCGCGCCGGAAGTTCTCGCCGGTGAAGGCGTCCGAGGAGGTGACCACGTTCCAGGCGGCCCGGCCCGCGCTGAGGTGGTCGAGCGAGGCCAGCCGCCGGGCCAGTTCGTACGGCTCGTTGAAGGTGGCGTTGACCGTCGCGGCGAGCCCGAGCCGGTCGGTGACGGCCGCGAGGGCGTTCAGGACGGTGATCGACTCGGGTCGCCCGACGACGTCCAGGTCGTGGATCCGTCCCGCGTGCTCACGCAGCCGCAGCCCCTCGGCCAGGAAGAAGAAGTCGAAGAGGCCGCGCTCCGCCGTCCTGGCGAGGTGCTCGAAGGAGGAGAAGTCGATCTGCGAGCCGGACCGCGGATCGGCCCAGACGGTGGTGGAGTTGACGCCGGGGAAGTGCGCGGCGAGATGGAGGTGCCGGCGGCCCGCGCGGGTGCTCATGGGCGGGCTCCCGTCGTGGCGTACTGGCTGACCGGGCGCGCGAGTCCCAGGTGGTCGCGGAGCGTGACGCCCGCGTAGGCCGTACGGAACAGCCCGCGGTCGCGGAGCCTCGGCACCGTCCCCGCGGCGAACCGCTCCAGGTCCCGTCCGGGGACGGCCGGCACGAGGTGGAAGCCGTCGACCGCCCCGCCGGCGTGCCAGCCGGCGATCAGCTCGGCGAGGGCCTCGGGCCCGCCCTCGTACGCGTCGAGGTCGACGGTCAGGGAGAGCAGCACCCGCAGCCGGCCGGGGTCACGGCCGTGCGCGCGGGCCGCCCGGTGCAGCTCGGCCCGGAGGGCCGCGGCCTCCTGCGGCGAGGAGGCGCGGACCAGCGCCACGTCGGCGTGGTGGGCGGCGGTGTCCCGGGCGGCCGGGTGGGTGGCGTCGACGACGGTCACCGGGTTGCCCTGCGGGGGCCGGGGGACGGTCGAGGGGCCCTTGACGGAGAAGGTGGCGCCCTGGAAGTCCACGTGGTGCAGCTTGCGGCGGTCGACGAACCGGCCGGTCGCCACGTCCCGTATCTCCGCGTCGTCCTCCCAGCTGTCCCACAGCTTGCGGGAGACCTCGGCGACCTCTCCGGCCTCCTGCCACAGCTCGGTGGTGGGCGGGGCCGGGCGGCGGCCGAAGAGCCGGGCCTCGGCCCCGGTCGGCGAGACCTCGATCCGCCAGCCGGCCCGCCCGCGGCTGACCCAGTCGAGGGTGGCGACGGCGGCCTGGACGTGGAAGGGCTCGGTGTGGGTGGTGGTCACGGCCGGGACGAGGCCGACGGAGCGGGTCTCGGGCGCGACCCGGGCGAGGACGGCGAGCGCGTCCAGGCCGGGCCGGGCGAAGGAGTCGTCGTGGGTCACGAAGTCGAGCGCGGCGGCCTCGGCGAGCCGGGCGAGCGCGACCGTGCGGGCGGCGGTCTCCGGGCCGGGGGCGGCCCGGCCGGGGTCCGGGGCGAGTTCCGCGGCGAGGTGCAGCGGTCGGGTGCTGGTCATGCGGTCTCTCTCGGAGCAGGCGGGGTGGGTCAGTTCTCGGTGCGGGGCAGGCCGGGCGGGTTGATCTCCGACTTCTGCACGGCCTCGGTGGTCAGCCCCCACCGCTTGAGGACCTGGGCGTAGGTGCCGTTCTCGACGATGTGGTCGAGGGCGGCCGCGTAGGCGGCGACGAGGCCGCTGCCCTTCTTCGTGGTGGCCGCGATCTTGCCCTGGAGCCCGGTGCCGGCGCCGGAGAACTTCCCGACGGTCTCGGTCTGTCCGGCGGAGGCCACGTGGTACGCGACGGTGGGGTTGGGGCCGAGGTAGCCGTCGATGCGGCCGGACTGGAGGGCGAGGTAGTAGTCGGTGGTGTTGTCGTAGTAC
Source organism: Streptomyces sp. NPDC104202 (assembly GCF_055584185.1). Lineage (NCBI taxonomy): Bacteria > Bacillati > Actinomycetota > Actinomycetes > Kitasatosporales > Streptomycetaceae > Streptomyces > Streptomyces sp. NPDC104202. Next base: position 263,045 of record NZ_JBVJMN010000002.1, read on the forward strand.
TTGATGTCGACGCCCTTGCGGCCGGCCTTCTCGTTCCGGCGGGACCAGTCGACGAGGATCTTCTCCTGGTTGGTGCCGCTGCCGACCGCGATCCGCTTGCCCGAGACGTCCTCGGGGCCCTTCACCGTCCAGCCGGACCCCTTCTTCGCCTCGAAGGCGAGGTCGTCGAGGCGGTAGGTGGCGAAGTCGTACTTGTCCTTGCGCTCCTCGGTGACGGTGACGTTGGAGAAGACGCCGTCGTACTTGCCGCTGTCCAGGCCGACGAAGAGGTTCTCCCAGGACACCGGGTTGAACTCGGGCTTCAGGCCGAGGGTGTCGGCGACCAGGGTGGCGATGTCGAGCTCGACGCCGATGAGCGTCTTGTCGTCGGTGGCGCGGAAGGCGAGCGGCGGGTTGCTCTTGGCGGAGACGCCGAGGACGAGGGTGCCTCTCTTGCGCACGGCCTCGGGGAGCTTCCCGGCGATGGCGTCGACCTTGGCGGTGTGGACGCGGTTCTGGTCCGGGCCGATGTTGATGCCGGCGTCCTTCCGGCCCTCCGGCGTGATCTCGTTGACGGCGGCGTCGCCCGAACCGCAGGCGGTGAGGACCCCGAGGGCGGTGAGCGAGGCGAGGGCGGTGAGGAGGGTGCGGCGGGACGTCATGGCGAAGCTCCTTGGATGGGAGGGACCTGCGGGAGAGAAAGGAGAGAAGGGGGGAAGGGGTCAGAGGACCTTGGAGAGGAAGGCGCGGGTGCGCTCGTGGCGGGGGCCGTCCAGGACCTCGGCGGGCGGGCCCTGTTCGACGATCCGGCCCTCGTCCATGAAGACCACGGTGTCGGCGACCTCACGGGCGAAGCCGATCTCGTGGGTGACGACGATCATGGTGGTGCCGGAGGCGGCCAGGTCCTTGATGACGTCGAGGACCTCGCCGACCAGCTCGGGGTCGAGCGCGGAGGTCGGCTCGTCGAAGAGCAGCAGGCCGGGTTCGAGGGCGAGCGCGCGGGCGATGGCGACCCGCTGCTGCTGTCCGCCGGAGAGCTGCTTGGGGTACGCCTCCGCCTTGTCGGCGAGCCCGACGCGGTCGAGCAGGCTCCGGGCCGCGGCCTCCGCCTCCTTGCGGGGGCGCTTGAGGGCCGAGACGGGCGCCTCGACGATGTTCTCCAGGACGGTGAGGTGCGGGAAGAGGTGGAAGTTCTGGAAGACGAAGCCGATCCGGGTGCGCTGCCGGAGGATCTCGCGCTCGCGGAGCTCGTACAGCTTGTTCCCGGAGCGGCGGTAGCCGACGAGGACGCCGTCGACGGCGACCGTTCCGCCGTCGACCTTCTCCAGGTGGTTGACGGTCCGCAGCAGGGTCGACTTGCCCGAGCCGGAGGGGCCGAGGATCACGGTGACCTCGCCGGCCCGCACGTCGAGGTCGATGCCGCGCAGGACGTGCAGGGGGCCGAAGTGCTTGTGGACGCCGCGGATCTCGACCTTGGCGGTGGCGGACCCGGCGGCGGGGTCGGCGGAGGCGGCGGTGGTGACGGAGCTCATCGGACGCTCCCCTTCGCGTAGTGGCGTTCGACGTAGTGCTGGACGACGGAGAGCGCGGTGGTGAGCAGGACGTACCAGGCGGTGGCGACCATCAGGAGCGGCACGACGCGGCCGTTGCGGCCGTAGACGACCTGCACCTGGTAGAAGAGTTCGCCGATCGCCATGACGGAGACGATCGAGGTGCCCTTGAAGAGCGAGATGATCTCGTTGGCGGCGTTGGGCAGGATCGAGCGCATCGCCTGCGGCAGCACGATCCGCCGGACCTGGCGGAGCCGGGGGATGCCGAGCGCGGCCGCCGCCTCCAGCTGTCCGTCGTCCACGGCGAGCACGCCGCCCCGGACGATCTCCGCGGCGTAGGCGGCCTGGTGCAGGGCGAGTCCGAGGACGGCGGCGCCCATCTCGCCGACCAGACCCATGGTGTCGAAGGAGACGAAGCCCGGCCCGAAGGGGATGCCGATGCTCAGCTCCTCGTAGAGGTAGGCGAGGTTGAACCAGAAGAGCAGCTGCACGATGAGCGGGATCGAGCGGAAGGCCCAGATGTAGGCGAAGGCCACCGACCGCAGGAACGGGCTGGCCGACAGCCGCATGAAGGCCAGGACGATGCCGATCGCGAAGCCGAGGGCGGTGCCGTGGAAGGTCAGCTGGAGGGTGACCCAGACGGCCTGGAGGATCGTCTCGGTGGTGAAGAAGGCGGCGAAGACGTCCCACTCCCAGCCCGGGTTGGTCACCAGACCGTGGCCGAACTGGACGAGCAGGACGGCGGTGGCGGCGACCGCGACCCAGCGCCAGGGATGGCGCACGGGGACGACCACGAGCCGGTCGGCCGGCGGCGGAGCGGGGGTGGGCGCCGGTTTCTGCACGTCGGTGTCGGTACGGGTGAGAGCCATGGCGGTTCCTCGGAAAGGGCGGGACGGGCGGCGGGAGGGAGCGTCGGATCAGGCGCTCAGCGGCGCGGGGAGACGACACTCCCGGTCGCGCAGGAAGGCCAGCGCGGCGCGCGCGGTGACGTCGTTCTGCCCGAAGGCGACACCGCCGGTACGGGGCCGGGTGAAGGCGCCCCCGGCGCGGGCGGTGGTGTGCGGGCCCAGCGCGAAGCGGCGCGGGTGCGGGCGCCCGTCGCGCTCGACGACCCGGCCGTCGGCGGGGTCGACGACGAGGAGGCCGCTCGCGGTGGCCCGGGCCCCCTCCTCGTACAGCCCGCGCAGCAGCGGGCTGCCGGTGAGTTCCAGGGTGGGGTCGGGGAGCCGGGCCTCGACCAGGGCGCGGGCCTCGGTCCACTCCCCCGGCACGGCGGGCGACGAGGCCCGGAACACCCCGCGCTCCTCGTCGGTCTCGACGGTGACCCCGGGTCCGAGGAAGCGGACGACGCCGGCGCGGGAGAGCGCGAGGAGCTGCCGCAGCCGGGGACCGGGCGGCCCGGAGGCGAGGTAGCTGAAGAAGCCGTGCCACCAGCCGCCGAGGTCCACGTGCTGCCCGAGCCGCAGGAGCTGGCCGTAGACGGAGAGCAGCCCGGCGAAGACGGCGGCGTCGGGACTGTGGGCGGGGTCGTGCCGGCGGTGCAGGTCCTCGCCGATGTACGCGCGCAGACCGTGCTGGAGGGCCTCCCCGGAGGCGTAGCGGATGCCGTCCAGGGGGTGGTCGAGGGCGTCGAGGTCGAGCCGGTCGGCGGGGTCGGGGACGGCGGCGGCGACGACCGCGGCGAGTTCGGCCCCGCCCGGCGCGGCCTGCTCGTACGCCTTCTCGAAGTCGCTCCAGGCCAGCGAGGTCCGCTCGGGGTGGGTGGAGAAGAGCCGGTGGTAGTGGGCCCAGCCCAGCTCCTTGTCGACGAGCGGCCACACGTCGCGCCCGAAGTCGACCGGCGTGGTCCTCCGCAGCAGGGCGTCGGTCTGCTCGGGGCCGAAGAAGCGGGGCAGCGGAGGCCGTTCGCCGTCGAGGACGTATCCGATCTTCGAGTGGTACGGGACGCCCCGCCGCGATCCGACGTGCAGGACCGGCTCCCGGCCCGAGGGGACGTAGACCAGCGCGTCGCCCTCGCCCTCGTACCGGCCGCCGCGGCCCTCGGTGAGCAGCACCGCCAGGTCGACGAAGGCGAGGCCGAGCCCCCGGACGAGGACGGGTTCGCCGGGGCTCAGGGCACCGAGGTCGGTGTCGGCGGTGAAGTCGGGCGGCAGGTGGACGAGCCGGTGGCGGGCGGCGAAGCCGGCGAGTTCCCGCTGCTCGCGGTCGGGTTCGGCGTCGAGGTGGCCGACGGTGAGGACGACGAGGTCGGCGAGGAGGGGGGCGGGGCCGTCCTCCAGCCAGACCCGCTGGCGTCCCTCGCGGGGGCCGCCGATCCGCAGGGCGGTGGTGCGGTGTTCGTGGACGGTGACGCGGGCGGGCAGCGCGGCGCGGGCCCGTTCGTACACCCAGCGCAGGTAGGCGCCCTGCTGCGGGCGGGTCGGGAAGGTGCGGCCCTCGATGCCGGCCCACTCGGCGAGGGTGGGGCCGGGCCGGACGGGTCCGTCCAGTTCCACGGTCTCGTCGGTGAACATCGTGACGTCCTCGGCCTGGGAGTTCATCCAGAGCAGCGGGGACTGTCCGGTGCGCCAGATGCGTCCGGGGCCGGGCGGGTGCGGGTCGACGACGTGCACGGTCAGCGGGCCGTCGCCGTACAGCTCGGGCAGGTTGGCGGCGAGCCGTTCCAGGAAGCCGGTCCCCCGCGGCCCGGCCCCCACGACGACGATCGACGGGCCGGGGTTCACCGGGCACCGGCCGTTCCGCGGGCGTAGTGCCGCTCGACGTAGTGCTGGCCGATGCCGAGGACCGAGGTGACGGCGACGTACCAGAGGGTGGCGACGAGGAGCAGCGGGATGATCTCGTACGTGCGGTGGTAGACGAGCTGCGTCGAGTAGAGCAGGTCCTGGACGGCGATGACGGAGACGATCGAGGTGCCCTTGAGGGTGCCGATCAGCATGTTCCCGGCCGGCGGGACGATGGCGCGCATGGCCTGCGGCAGCACGATCCGGGAGAGCCGGCGCCACCGGCCGAGGCCGAGGGACTCGGCGGCCTCGATCTGGCCGCGGTCGACGGAGAGGATGCCGCCGCGCACGACCTCGGCGGCGTAGGCCGCCTCGTGCAGGGTGAGGCCGATGACGGCGACGGCGACCGGGCCGAGGAGGTTGACCGTGTTCACGCCGAGGATCTGCGGGTAGAGCACGCCGATGTTGAACCAGAAGAGCAGCTGGACCAGGATCGGGGTGGCCCGGAAGAACCAGGTGTATCCCCAGCTGACGGCGCGCAGGACCGGGTTGGCGGAGAGCCTGAGGACGGCGAGCAGGGTCCCGAGGACAAAACCCAGGACCATCACGAGGGCGGTCAGCCACAGGGTGAGGCCCAGTCCGCGCAGCACGGACGCCGAGGTGACGTACGTGGCGACGACGTCCCACTGGAAGGCCCGGTTGCGGACGACGGAGACGAGGCCGAGCGCGAGCAGGACGAGGACGAGGGCCGCTGCGGCCCACTGCCCGGCGCGGCGGGTGGGGACGACTCGGAGGGGCGGTTCGGCCGGCGGGGCCGTGGAGGGGGTCTTGACGAGGGTCGCGGACATGCGAAGGCTCCGTCGATGCCAGGGGGCGGATCGAACACGGGAGTGCGCCTTCACATGCGCCGAGCGCGGATCCGGGCCCCTCAGCCCGATCCGCCCTTCGAGGCTATGCGGTCAACACGCCCTGCTGTCAAGGGTGTCCGCACTGTGAGCCGTACGTCTCACCGCAGTTGACGCGCGACCGGATGCCTGTTCCACTGGGGCCATGCATCCGCAGCAGCTCGTCACGCGCTCCCACATCGACTTCGGTCGCGTGTGGTCCTCCTCCTGTTGAGCCGACCCGCTGTTCTGCCCTGCCTGCGTGTACCTCTCCGCGGCGCCTTCACATCCGGACACCCCGTGGGTGCCTGAGCTCTCCCCTCCCCTCGCCTTGCCCTTGTGCCCTCCTTCGCCCTGAAGGACCGTCATGACCTTCGCGTTGTCCGTGCACCGGACCACGACCGCAGACCCGCTCGCCCGTCCGCTCTTCGAGGAGCTGGCCCACGAGTACACGACCCGGTACGGCTCCCCGCACGATCTGACCAGCTACCCGCCGGAGGAGTTCCTCCCTCCCCACGGCGCCTTCCTGCTCCTCCTGGAGCAGGGCCGGCCCGTGGCGGGAGGGGCCTACCGCCGCCACGACGACCACACCGCCGAAATGAAGCGGATCTGGACGCACTCGGCGCACCGCAGGCGCGGGCTCGCCCGCCGCGTCCTGACGGTGCTCGAAGGGGAGGCCGCCACGCGCGGCTACTCCCGCGTCTTCCTGACGACCGGCCCGCGCCAGCCGGAGGCCCGGGGCCTCTACCTGGCGAGCGGCTACCGCCCGCTGTTCGACGTGACCGCCGATCCCGAGTCGATCGGCCCGCTGCCGTTCGAGAAATTCCTGGAGAACCCGAGACCATGAGCACGCGCACGAGTTCCGCCGCCCGCACCACCGTCGCGTTCGCCCTGATCACCGCCGCCACGCTCACCCTCACCTCGTGCACCGGGGGCGGGCCCGCGACGGCCCCCGCCGGTGCCTCGGGGGCGCCGGGGGCGGCGAAGGGCGCTCTCCCGACCGAGGACGTGGTGTCGGCGGTCCGGAAGAACGAGACCGCGGCGGCGCTGCTGCCGGCCGAGGTGCGGAAGCGGGGCAGCCTCACCTTCGCAGCCTCGGTCGCGACCCCGCCCAGCTCCGCCTATCTGCCCGACGGCAGGACCGTGGTCGGCGTGGACGCCGACTTCTCGGCCGCCGTGACGAAGGCGCTCGGCCTGGAGCTCAAGCGGGAGGTCGTCGGCTTCGAGGCGATCCTGCCGGCGCTCGGCAGCGGCAAGTACGACGTCGGCACCGGGAACTTCGGTGTGACGGAGGAGCGTCGCCGGACGATCGACTTCGTGACGTACGTCAACGACGGCCAGGGGTTCGCGAGCCGTTCGGACAGCCCGCTGAAGGCCGTCACCGACCTCACGCAGCTGTGCGGTCTGAAGGTGGCGGTGAACGCCGGCACCACCTTCGAGCGGACCCTGGAGAAGAACAGGGGGCGGTGCGCGGAGGCCGGCAGGAAGCCGTACGAGGTGAACGTCTACAGCGAGACGGGCGCGATCTGGATGTCGCTCCGGCAGGGCCGCAGCGACGTCGTGATGAACACGATCAACGGCGTGCGGTACGCGGTGACGCAGCAGCAGAACGTGAAGTTCCTCAACGAGTACCGGCGGCTCGACGTCGGGTTCGCCTTCAGGAAGGGCACGCCGCTCGCGCCCGCGTTCCAGGCCGCGGTCAACGGGCTGAAGGCCGACGGGACCTACGACCGGATCCTGCGGAAGTGGGGCGTGACGGCGTCGGGCATCGCGCGGTCGGAGATCTCCCCGCCGGAGATCCCGGCGCCGACGAAGTAGCGGCGCCAAGACCCGGCGGCACGTCAGCAGTCGCAGCCGCAGTCACAGTCGCAGCAGCAGCCGTCGCCCTCGCCGCACGAGGAGCAGTTGCTGCAGCAGTCACAGCAGTCGCAGCAGCTCCCGGGGTCGCACTGCTGGCAGAGCCCTTCGCGCCGCCGGCGGCTCCAGGGGTCCTCGAAGCTGCCGCAGCACATCTGGCAGGTGCAGGCGAGGCCGACCCAGAGGGCGCAGCCGGCGATGAGCCCGCGGCGGTTCGGGGGTCCGGGCGGGAGCGGCCCGCCGGGACCACCGGGGCCGCCGGGGCCGGGGGCGTGGGGCCCTCCGGGGCCGGCCGGGCCGCCGGGGGCGTACGGGTTGCCGGGGGCGTACGGGTTGCCGGGGGCGTACGGGTTGCCGGGGCCCGGGCCGTGCGGTGCGGCGTACGGGTTACCCGGCACCGGTCCGTGCGCGTGCGGGGCGGTGCCGGGTCCCTGCGCCGCCCCGGTGTGCGAGCAGGTCGTCGTGCCGAAGGCGCGGTCCACGGAGGTGCGCAGCTCGTGGGCGAGGAGGACGTGGACCAGCGTGCCGTCGGCGAACTCGGCGTCCTTCAGGGCGAGGCGTATGCCGTGCAGGGCGTCGTCGGCGAGGCGGCGGGCCTCCGCGCGGGAGGTGCCGGTCGCGGTGAGCGGGTTCCAGGCGCCGCTCGCCGCGTCGGCGCTCTGGTCCTCGACGGCGTCGAGGAGGTGGGCGAGCCGGCCGAAGAGGCGGCCGGCCTCGGCGAGCGGCGCCGCGTTCCCGGGGCGTCCGGCGAGGACGGCGGTGTGGGCGAAGGCGGCCGCGGTCGCGGTCTCGGTCGGTTCGGTGACGGCGAGCAGCGGGGTGCCGGGGCCCGCGAGAGCCTCGATGCCGGTCTGCCGGTCGACCGCGTCGACGAGGACGGCGGTGTCGAAGCCGAGCGAGCGGCCGGTCCTGGCCCCGGCCCGGTCCCAGGAACGGGCGACCCGGCGGGCGGCCGCGGCGACGGGCCGGCGGGCCAACAGGCCGTCCCGGTCGGCGACGTGGTCCCGTACCTTCGCCGAGGCGAGGACGAGCGAGACGGCGGCGGCGAGCCGGGCGCCCTCGCCCCGGGCGACCGGGGCGGTCCGCATGCCGCGCAGCGGGCAGGGGCCCGCGGTGCGGCGGCCGCTCTCGACGGCGCCGGTCTGAGCCTCCGTCAGGACCGAGACGATGAGGCCGTCGTAGTTGGTGACGACCCGGGCGAACTGTCCGTGGTCGGCGCGCAGGGCCAGGCAGAGGCCGCAGAGATGGGCCATCCACTCGACCTTCAGGCCGTCGGTGAGCCGGTGTGCGCAGGGCCTGACGATGCCGAACAAGTGACTCCCCCGTGGATGGTGCGACGTGCCGCCGTGCGGCCTCGCGGCATCGTAGCGAGCCGGCCCGTTCACCCGTACGCGCCCACCGTCACCCTTCCGGCCCGACTTTCATATTTTCAGCTACATGGCCCTCCTTCAGGGCCCGCATACCGCAGGATTCCTGACGAATCGCCAGGAAACGGCCCTCACGTTCTGCACCAGTACCGTCACGAATCCCCTGCGCGGCGCCTATCCACTTGGCGCGCGATCCGCATCATGGACGACGATGGGTATTGCGGAACCACAAGTGACCGCGCTGAAAGGAGGCGTCCATGGGATCGGTGCGCAAGGCGAGTGCCTGGCTGGGACTCGTCGAGGACAACGACGAGCGTTACTACGACGACGAGTACGCCGACGGTGCCGAGAGCGGCGACGCCTGGGTGACGGACCCCCGGGTGCGCGTCGCGACGGACACCGCCGAGGAGCGGGGCCGCCGGATCGCCACGGTCTCCCCGGACGGTTTCCGGGACGCCCGGAGCATCGGCGAGCTCTTCCGGGACGGCGTTCCGGTGATCGTGAACCTGACCGCCATGGAGCCGAACGACGCCAAGCGCGTCGTCGACTTCGCCGCCGGCCTCGCCTTCGGCCTGCGCGGCTCGATCGAGCGGGTGGCCACGCGGGTCTTCCTGCTGACCCCCGCCGACACCCAGATCGTCACCGGCGAGTCCGGCCGCCGCCGGCAGGACGGCTTCTTCAACCAGAGCTGACCGGGTCCGCCGGCCCGGCGCGGCGCCTCCCGGGGATCCGGGTCAGTGCGCCGGGCGCCCCGAGCCGGCGGGCTCGATCGCCTCCCGGGTCGCGGGCACCCGCGGCTCGGCCCGCTCCGGACGCCCGCCCCGCTCCGCCGCCTCGGCGGCCGCCGCGTCCGGCACCCCGGCGCGCTCCGCCGCCGCGCGCCCGGCGAGGGACGCCGCACCGGCCGAGTCCGTGTCGGCGACGGGAGCCGCCGCGCCCCCGGGCCGCCCGCCGCCCGTTCCGCCCGGCGCCTTCTCCGGTGCCGCCGCCCGCGGCTTCGCCGGCTCCGGCACCAGGATGTCGGTGTACTCCGCCTCCGGCCCGTGGGGATCCGCCGGACACTCCATGACGCGCGGCAGCCGCCGGGCCATCAGCGCGCCCAGGAGCAGCAGGCCGGCGCTGACGCAGAGCGTCACGTGCAGGCCGGTCACGAAGGCGTGCCGGGCCGCCTGGTGCAGGGCGCCGCCGGCCGCGCCGCCGAGCTGGTCGGCGACCTGGTAGGCCTCGCCGAGCGAGTTCGCGGCCGCCCGGCTCGCCTCCGCGGGCACCCCGGGGACCCCTGCGAGGCCGGGTGCGTACGCCGCGTTCATCACGCTGCCGAGCAGGGCGATGCCCATGCCGGCGCCGAGCTGGTACGAGGTCTCGCCGATCGCGGCCGCGCCGCCCGCGCTCTGCGGCGGCGCCTCGCTGAGCATCGACTCGTAGGCCGAGAAGAGCGTGGTCTGCAGGCCGAAGCCGAGCAGGACGAAGCCGACCGTGAGCAGCAGCGGACGGTCGTGCTGTCCCATCAGGGTGAGCAGCAGCACGGCGGCGGCGGTGAGCACGAAGCCCCAGCCGACCATCCGGCGCGGACCGATCCTGCGCAGCGTGTACGAGCCGGTGGCCCCGGCGGCCATGGCGGCGAAGGTGAGGGGCAGCAGCCGCAGACCGGTCTCCAGCGGGCTGAGCCCGATGACCAGCTGGAGGTACTGGACGGCGATGAGCTCCAGGCCGACCAGGGCCAGCATGCCGATGACGATGCAGCCGACGGAGGTGGTGAAGGCCGCCCGGGAGAAGAGCCGGAGGTCGATCAGCGGGTGCGGGCGCCGGCGCTGGCGCCGTACGAAGAGGACGAGGAGCGCGGCGCCGACGAGCAGGGGTCCGGCGGTCGGGAGGGCGAGCAGCGGGTCGCCGGCCCCCGCGCGCTTCACGCCGAGGACGCAGCCGAGGACGCCGGCCGCGGCCATGAGGGCGCCGAGGACGTCCCAGGGGCCGTCGGCGCCGCCCCGGGACTCCGGGAGGAGCCGCCGGCCCAGCGGCAGGATGAGCGCCATCAGCGGGATGTTGATGAGGAAGACGGAGCCCCACCAGTAGTGCTCGACGAGGAAGCCGCCGAGGACCGGTCCGGTGGCGGCGCCGATGGCGGCGACGGCGGTCCAGATGCCGATGGCGGTGGCGCGCTCGCGCCGGTCGGGGAAGACCGTCCGGAGGATGGAGAGCGTCGCCGGCATGATCATCGCGCCGCCGACGCCGAGCAGCGCGCGGGCCGCGATGAGGACCGAGGGCTCGGTGGCGAGGGCGGCGATCGCCGAGGCGATGCCGAACAGGGCGTAACCGAGGAGGAGGACCCTCTTGCGTCCGACGCGGTCGCCGAGCGTGCCGAAGAGGATCAGCAGCGAGGCGCAGACGAGCGGATAGGCGTCGACGATCCAGAGCAGCGCGGTGGAGCTGGGGCGCAGGTCCTCGGTGAGCGAGGGGACGGCGACGTGGAGGATGGTCGCGTCGAGGGCGACCAGGAGGAGACTGACGCAGAGGACGACGAGAACGACCCAGCGGTTGGTGCTTCTGCCGGCAGCGGCACGGAGTGGTCCTTGGGCCGTGTTCGTCCGCGACATGTACGTACCTCCCAGTGAAGCTCTCGCGCTCGGCGGGCCCCGACCAGGGCTTATGCCCTCGGGGCGGCCCGGCATCGACGGGCGAGTGAGCCGTCAGCGTACGCGAGTTCAAGCCCCGAGCGCGTGGTGCAGCTCTCACCTCGACGGAGCTCGCGGTGTGGCGTACGCCACTCCGGACGCCCCGCGCGTCGCATGGAATTCCGTACGGACGTCTGTGTGAGGAAATTCCGTCGCCTTCAAACACCCTTCCGAAAGAGGCCCTTCGGCAATAGGGCGGAAGGTCATCCGATTTTCCGACGGACGTCTGGAATAGACCACTCGACGAGACCCACTCCACATCACATGGTCATCACGAAGGGAGCGGATCGACCGGGTCTGCTTCTCACTCCCTGTAACGTCGATTGGGTGCGTACCGACATCTTTGCCCGGCTGGACCGGGAGCCGGAACCGCCGAAGATAGAGGTCCCGCGGATGACCCGCACGCGTCTCGCCCTCTTCGGCGGGACGTCGGCGTTCTATCTCGCCATCGTCGTGGCCGTGCTCCTGTCGACCTGGCTGGTGACCCTCGACTGGAAGATCATGCTCTTCCGGCCGTACCAGCAGTGGCCGGAGATCCACGGCTTCCTCGACTACTACGTCGTCCTCGGTCAGCGCGGCCCCACGGCCGTCATGGTGGCCGCGTGGCTGGGCTGGCGCTCCTGGCGCCAGCACACCCTGCGGCCGCTGCTCTGCCTCGGCGCCGCGCTGCTGCTGCTGAACGTCTCGGTCGGCGCGGTCAAACTCGGACTCGGCCGGCTCGGCCCCCACTACGCGACCCAGGTCGGCTCGGCCGAGCTCTTCGCCGGCGGCGACATATTCCCCTCCGGTCACACCGCCAACGCGGTCGTGACCTGGGGCATCCTCGCCTACCTGGCGACCACCCCGCGGGCCCGGCGCTATCTGTCGGCGCTCTCCGCCGTGGTGGCGCTCGGCGTCGGCCTCACCACCGTCTACCTCGGCACGCACTGGCTGAGCGACGTCCTGCTGGGCTGGGCCGCCGGACTGCTGGTCCTGCTGGCGCTGCCGTGGTGCGAGCCGTTCCTCGCCGTGGCGGAGTCCTGGATCCTCGCCGCGCGCGACAGCCTGCGCGAGCGGCTGCGCGACCGCCGCCGGCTGGTGCCGTCGCTGCCCGTGGCCTCCGGAGGCCCGCGCCCGGGGTTCTTCCCGCCGCGCCCGCCGGGGACCGAGGAGCCGGTCCGCGATCCGGTCCGCGAGCCCGTGGGGGTGGCCGGCGGCCGGCGCACCCCGGCGACCCGCGGCTGACACGTCCCGCACGTCAGGGAAGGGCCCCGGCCGCACCGGCCGGGGCCCTTGCGTGTGCGCGGGGGCCCTGGAGCCGTCCCCTGAGGGGGCTCCCCACAACCAACCAAAACTCACAAAACATATGTGTGGGGAAAAAGGTTGCTGCTTTCTTTTTCGGCCCCT